>LUQU01000039.1:2280-4550 GCA_001628005.1 SAR86 cluster bacterium REDSEA-S09_B4 | reverse complement strand
TTAAAGAAAATGAAAATAATTTCTCAGATACATACTCTATTGTAGAAGATGATATAGGTGAAAGACAAGGCGATGATACTTATGGAATTACTGTTAACATGCCTGAAGGAGACTACAAAAATGAGAAAGTTTACTATAATCCTAAAGATAATAGCTTTTACGTATATAATAGTTCTACTAGAACATTTCATATTGTTATTCTTCCTGGACAAGAAGCTATAAAACATGCTCCGACGTTTGAATAGGAGGGATTATGCCCGTACCCAGATTCGAAGAGGAAAAAAAAGAACAAAGCTTTCTAGAAAAATTACTTTATAGTGGTGTTGATACACAAAAATTAGATGAAGCTTGGCAAAGCTATCGCTATGCCAAAAAATATGGTCTTGCCAAATATCTAGAAGAGAGAGAAAAACTAAAAGAAAAAGCTAATAAAAAAGCAAGGGAAAAAGATACTATCCAACCCAAAGGAGTTCTTAAAGTAGCAGGAACTGTTCCTAGATTTGATCCTGTTGAAGATGAGTTTACTTTAGGTGATGAAAGAATGTCTGAAGTAGGAATGTCTGAATCTGTAGGCAATGCTATACTTAGTGGTACTATAAAAATTCCTCTAGGTTTTGCTAATCTTGCAGCAGAAATCAAGGATCTGTTTGCAGAAGAAGGAATTCCTGTAGATCAAAGCGCCGTTTCTAAATTAAATCACTGGTTTGAAAATACCGTTCTTGGTGAGGTAATGAAATACTCTGAAAAAAAAGCAAGAGCGACAGCAACAGGTAGAATAAGTGAAGCACTTGTTCAATTGGTAGGAGCCTATAAAACTGCAGGTAAAGCAGGAATAGGAATAGTCAATAAAGGATCAGAAGTCGCAGACAAAATGATCGATGCCTATAAGAAAAAAAAATACATTAAAGCATCAGGAAAAGAAGGAAGAAACTTATATAACGCATCTAAGAAAGCAAAAAATTTAAAAAAAATGTCCCTTGGCAGGGAGTTTGGTGCGGTTGCTTTTGGAGGGTTAACTACAGCAGCAGGCGTCTACGACATTGAAGACATTGGAACTTTTGGAGACATCTTTTTTGATGAAGGAGAATGGACCGCACTTGATAGAAGAGAAGAAAAAGATGCAGACGATGATGCTGCAAGAAGGCTCTGGAACCGTGTAAAATTTGGAACCGAGTTAGGTTTTCCAATTATACCTTTCATCTATGGTGGTGGAAAACTTGCCAAGATGATAGCATCAAAAGGCAAAGAACTTGCCTACAGTAATCACATGGTTGAGCGATGGGTTGATCGTTGGATTGCCCAGCCCTTTAGAGCAAGAGGTAAGAAACCTGCAGAAGTTGCAAGAGAAGTTAGAAAAACAGAAGGCTTTGAAGCAAAGTCTAGAGTTATTGCTGAGGATTTTTTAAGAGATATTGATGACCAGACTCGAAATGTTCTTCGAGCTATTAAACCAGCTGCAGAAGGCGTCAGCAATCCAGAAGTCATATCCAAAGCCTTGGCGAAACTTGTGACTTCAGGAGATGATATTGTTAAAAACAATAAAATTTATTTTAATGGATTTAAAAACAAGGACCTGGAAAAATTTTATAAGTCCATGGACAACCTTGGTGTCGGTGAAAAAGCAGCAGAGAATTTATCAGGTACATTAGCCAACATAAGACATTCTTTTGTTGGTTTTAAAAATTCTATTCTTAGAGGAAATAACATTAATGTGGCTACTAAAGAATTTAACGAACTTATGATGGATCGCTTTGTCAATAACCTAAGTACAGACTTTAGAATTTTTACGGATAAAACTATTTTTCCTATCAATGCTTTTAAACCAACAAGAGAAGTCAAGGAAGAAGTCGCTAGAATCTTTCAAAGACATGCAGAAGCTAACGGATCTAAGATGACTTTTGAAGACGCCATGGGTGTTGTTGATTACACTAGAAAGAATGCAACATTAAATCCTATTACCAAGACTCCTGAATTTCCTTTTGCACCGCAGAGTGTTCTAGATGATGTTGGAGTGCACAAGAAAAACATAGCAGAGAATATTAAGGGAGGAAAATTTGTACCTGATAAAGAAGGAGGATTAATACAAAAGGAAAGTGATCTTGCAGCTTTTAAAAAGCTATTTGGTTCTTACCAAAATGCTAATCAGGTTATTACTAATACTATGGAAGACTTTGCAGCTATTGCAGCAAAGAATAGTTTCTTTAATAACATTAAACAAGTATCCGATGCCTTAGTTAGGAGTGGAGATAGAGGGGTTGTATATAGAACTT
>LUQU01000039.1:0-2275 GCA_001628005.1 SAR86 cluster bacterium REDSEA-S09_B4 | reverse complement strand
ATTTTTTAAATCAGTTAAATAATAATAGTTTTCCCAATAAAGAAATTATAACTAATCCTAATGGTCTTAAATTAGCATCAGGTCTACCTGATGAACTTTACACCAGCCCTCTAGATGGTATGTACACAACGAAAGAAATTTCAGAAGCTTTAAAGTTTCTGGATGACCAGAAGTTAAACAGTATTACGAAAAACTTTGCTTATCGTTGGCTGGTTATGGTTCCTAAAGGAGGAGCCCAGGTTGGTAAAACAGTTTTAGGTCCTTTTACACACTCAAGAAACTTTTTTTCTGGAGGAGTGACAGCTATTGCCACAGGTAATATTTTAATTCCACCAGCAGAGCTTGCTAAACATATGTCCATGGCCTGGAAAACAATTCAGCCACAGACAATGTACCGAATCACAGGCAATCCTAAATGGCGTAATATTAGAGGAGCCAATACAACCGATCCAACTAAGATGGTTAGTCTAGAAGAAGGTGGACAGGGACTTTATCAATTTTTACTTGACGAAAGTGTTGTAAATTCCAGTGCAACTTACCGTGATGTATTGGGACTTCTTAAAGACATTCAAAAAGGTGGCGATCTTTTAAGTCGTATCTGGGCTAAAGGTCCAAAAGCAATGAAGGGATTAATGAGATGGTCTCAGGATATGTACATTGCAGAAGATGATATCTGGAAAATATATAATTTTCTTGGAGAGTCATACAAAGTTAACAGAGCATTTACCAATGCTCTGACTGCAGGTAAAATAACCAAAGCTCAAATGCCTAGTCAAATAGAAATGTATAAGGAGGCAGCGAGAGTTGTTAGAAATACTGTTCCAAACTATGCGTATGTATCTGATTTTGTTAAAGGAGTAAGACGATCTCCGCTTGGAAATTTCGTATCGTTTCCTGCAGAAATTATTAGAACATCAGCAAACATTATCGAAGAAGGATTGACACAGGTTAGAGGAGGCAATCCGCTTCTTGCAAAATACGGAATCAAAGAAAATATTTTTTCTAGAAATGGATATGAAAGATTATTTGGCGCTGCATTTACTTTTGCAGCTATTCCTACAATGGCTTATCAGGGAATGAAAGCATTGTATGGACTGACTGAAGAACATGTTCAAGCTATTAGAGAAATGGTTGCACCTTGGTCCGTGGATTCTACACTTTTACCCTACAGAAATGAAGACGGAACCTATGGCTATGTAGATTTTAGTCATGGATTTTTCTATGACACCATAACGAATCCTGTTCAATCTGTTATCGTTGGAGTTAATTCCAATAGAGATCAGCCTCTTGTAACTGGACTTGCTGAAGGAATGGTCAGGGCTATGGGACGACTTGTCGAGCCTTTCGTTAGTGAATCCATCTGGATAGGAGTTGCTATGGATATTCTTGTTAGAAACGGAATCACGAGACGTGGAACACGGATCTTTAATCCTAGAGAACCTTTAGGAAATAAAATCATGAAGTCTATTAAACATGCAACCTACACTATGTCACCAGGTTCATTACCACAATTAAGAAGATTATATAAAGCTGCAATGGGTGAAACTCTTAAGGGACAACGTTACGAGATACCAAAAGAATTAGCAGGATTCTTTGGATTCAGAGGCGTTGATATTGAACCCGACAGAAGACTTGATTTTGGAATTCAGGATTTTAACAGAGACAAACGTGCTGAAAGAAATCTAATTTATCAAGGAACTATGACGGGAGATCCTGTTACCGACAATGATCAAATTGTTAGACAATTTATTCTAGCTAATCAACAACACCTAGAAACTATGAGTAAAATAAAAAGGATCGTGGATGCTGCACAGGTACTGGGATTAAGAAGAAAAGATATTAAAAGAATATTTGAAGATCGTGGTCAAGGAAAATTATATAATAATTATCTTAGAAGAAATAAGTTTCAGTCTTTCACTGTTTCTGAAAATATGGAACAGGCCTATAAGGATCTAGCCAGAGAAAAAGGCATTGCAAATCCTTTAAATAAAAATGTTAGAAAAAGAATCAAAAAAATTATTAAACAATTAAAGAAACAAAGACTTAATTCTGATTATATAATTAAAGAATCTGATTGGATGGCAGCTTTACCTCCAGCAGGAACAACTCAAGTAGCTCAAGCTCCTTTACCACCAACACCAGGAGTTAATCCACAACTCGTAACACAAGCTACTCCAAATATTACACCAACAGGACTGACACAGACTGAAACTGCTTTATTGTCCAATGAAGAAAAAGCAATCAGACTAAGGCAGAGGGGGCTGGCATAATTCTA
>LUQU01000038.1 GCA_001628005.1 SAR86 cluster bacterium REDSEA-S09_B4 | reverse complement strand
GCATTACAGAATGCGATCGCTTGATCCGCTATAGTCAGACAGTCCCTTAAACTTCCTCGACCTGCTCTTGAAATCTGATTAATGCTTTCATCGTCATATTTAACACCTTCTTCACTTAATACTTCCTTCAATCTATCGCTTAGTTGGGTCGGCGTTAGATTCTTAAGGTGAAATTGCAAACACCTTGATAAGACTGTTGCTGGAACACTTTCTGGTTCCGTCGTTGCAAGGATAAAAACAACGTGCGGAGGTGGTTCTTCTAAAGTTTTGAGTAAGGCATTAAAACTGTGCTTTGAAAGCATATGGACCTCATCAATTAAATAAACTTTGTACCTGGATGAACCGGGCATATGCATAACGGTTTCTAGAAGTTGTTGAGTTTCTTCCACTCCTCTTCTTGAGGCCGCATCCACTTCTTGGAAATCTATAAATCGACCTTCATTAATAGATTCACATGCCTGGCATTTATTGCACGGAGATGACCTGAGGCCTTCTTCGCAATTTAAACATTTAGTTAAAATTCTTCCGAGGGTGGTCTTTCCGACTCCTCTGGTCCCACTAAATAAGTATGCTTGATGTATTTTGTTACCGTCTAATGCATTGGACAGGGCTTTTACTACATGCTCCTGACCTACAACCTCTGCAAAACTATTGGGGCGCCATTTTCTAGCTAATACTTGATAACTCATTACTCAAAGATAGTGTAATCATATGATTGTGTATTTGCTAAGTCCATAACCTATTTTTATGTTTTTTTATATGAAGAAAAAGCTTCCTCTATTTGATTAAAATTAAAACCCCTGTAGTTCATAAATTTCTTTATTTTAAGTATTTGCTTAGTCTCATCTGGAAAAATGCCGGCTGTCTTCTTCTTCAAAACCTCTATAGCAAAAGTGGCCCAATCTATGTCCTTCATTAAGGGCTGACTAACATCTTCATTAACACCTCGTTGTTTTAATTCCTGTTCTATCCTGAGAGGCCCATATCCTCTTAAGGATCTAGAATATATGTATTGCTCAGCAAATCTCTTGTTGTCAATCAAGCCTTCTTCTTCAAGTTTGTCGATTTCAGCTTTTAAAAGCTCTACTGACTCAACTCTATTCTTTAGCTTAGATAGGATTTCTTTGCCCGTATGTTCTCTTCTGGCTAAAAAATCCATCACCTTAATCCTTATAGCTTTTGAATTATCTAAGTCCACTAAATTACCTTTTTTGTCAGAATGCTTTTAAAGAAGTTTAAGTGTAAACTAATTTGAAGCTAATTCTTTAGCCAAACTTGGAGAAATTCATGACACAATTAAATTACATCAACAAACCTATTTTTGATCATGGTGCCATAGAACAAATTTCAGAAGTTCTAAGGGGCATGGGTATAAAAAGACCTCTGATATGTACAGACCCAGGCCTAGTCCAACTAGGAATGCTAGACCAAGCAAGAAACCTGATATCAAATGAGTTTACTCCTATTGTTTTTGATCAAACTCCTGCTAATCCAACACAAGAAGCTGTGGAACAGGCGTTAGAAATGTATAAAGCCGAAGGATGCGATGGCATCATTGGATTTGGCGGTGGATCCAGTATTGATTTAGGTAAGGCCGTATCTATCTTAGCTACTCATGAAGGAACCATAGTGGATTACTCGGTTAATGAAGGGGGTGTTGAAAAAATTACCGATACAGCCCCTCTCCTCGCTATACCCACTACTTCTGGTACCGGCAGTGAGGTTTCTTCAGGTTCAGTCATTATCATGAATGACGGTAGAAAATTAATTTTGGCAAGCGCTCATTTAATTCCTGAAGCAGCAATCTGCGACCCTGATCTGACACTTGGATTGCCTCCTGTTATGACAGCTGGAGCAGGAATGGATGCCTTTACTCACTGTGTTGAAGCTGTTTTATCACCAACGATTGATCCGCCTGCTGAAGCTGTTGGACTTGATGGTATAGAAAGAATATTTAGAGGCGAAAATCTGCTTAGAGCCGTTAAAGATGGATCCAACAAAGAAGCTAGATGGAATATGATGATGGCAGCTACTGAAGGTGCAATGGCATTCACAAAAGGATTAGGAGCTGTTCATTCTATGAGTCATGCTTGCGGTGCAAACCAAGAATTGAGATTACACCACGGTACCTTAAATGGCGTCATCTTGCCTACCATATTAAGATTTAATAAATCTCATGTGGGAGACAAATACCAAAGAATTTCTCGAAGCATGGGCTTATCTGAATCTTCAGATTTAGCTGAAATTGTAGAAAACTTAAATAGTGAGATTGGTCTGCCTCGAAATCTAGGGGAGATGGGTATAGTTGAAGATATGATTCCAGATCTTGCTCAGCATTCAGTGGTAGATGTGTGCTCCTTCACTAACCCAGTAATTCCAACTCTACAAGACTATGAAAAACTATTTGTTGAAGCTATTGGGTAAATTGCTCTTAGACTTAACAAAATTAATCTTTAAAATCAGCGTCTTCTTCTGAAGGTTGTTTTTCAACTTTCGGTTGTTTTTGTTCTTCAATCGAAGCCTTTGTTTCTTTATATCGTTCTCGCTGAAACCATATTTTATGCCAAGGAATACGATTATCTCTATCAGTCTGCCTTGAGGAAGCCTTAAACCTTAAAAAGTAAAATAATACTGCGAAAGAAGCTATACCTAATAAGGCTAATAATAAGGTGATAGTATTCATTAATTATGATCTAAGCTTTGCAAGTAATCTTAGTATTTCAAGGTACAACCAAATCAAAGTCGCGACTAAAGCCATGGCACCAAACCACTCCATGTATTTTGGAGTTCTATTTTCAGCTGCTTGTTCGATAATATCAAAGTCCAACACTAGATTAAGAGCTGCAATTGCCACAACAAGAAGACTAAATCCTATTCCCATAAGGCCTGTATCAGTGATGATTGAAAACGAGCTACCAGTGACCATTGCATAAATAAAACTAGCTATATAGGTAAAAAATATACCTAATGTTGCTGAAACCATGATGAGCAAAAAATTCTGATCTGGTCTAATAACTCCAGTCTTATAAAGAAGTAGTAATGATGCGGCTACAAAAAAAGTTAGAGAGACTGCTTGAATGACAATACCTGGAAATAGGCTTTCCATCTGTTCTGAAATTAAACCAATAGCAAAACCCATACCTACTGCGTAGATAGGCGCTGTATAGGGAGCTCTATGTGGAGTTGGTTTGATGATCCATCTAAAGATCCACAGACCGTAGGTCGCTAATGAAGCTATTACAGCTGCAAACATACCGATCCCAGAAATTAAACCCATTGTAGGGCCTTGAAAATTCCAGCTAATAGCTGCAGTTGATACCGTTAAACCTAAAAGGATAGCCGTTTTATTAACCGCTCCATCTAGGGTCGTTACATCTTCATTATCAAGGGCTGTTTGGTTAAAAAGATCAGATCTTATTAAAGGGTTACCTGATCTACCAAAACGATCTAATGCTGCGTGCTTTGACATGCTCTCTCCTGTAATAAACTAGTGCTATTATCTCTTTAGAAAAAATAAAAAGGAAGGTTAATGCCAAAAAAGTGGAAGACATTGGATACCAAACAGATTTTTGGAAACAAAGTTTTTGGATTTAGAGAAGATAAAGTCCTATCTCCCAAAACAGAAAACACCCATCCGGTGTGGGTTATGGATGCTCCGACTTGGATAAATATCATTCCCATTACAAAAGAGCAGAAGGTAATCATGATTAAACAGTACAGATTTGGTAGCCAAGAGATCTCTTTAGAAATTCCAGGAGGAATGGTAGATGCAGGAGAGGTTGCCTTTTCAGCCGCTACACGTGAATTGAAGGAAGAAACCGGCTACGGCTCTGATGAAGTACATGAAATTGGAAAAATTTCGCCTAACCCAGCTTTAATGTCGAACCACACTTACTCATACGTCGCCTATAATGTGGAAAAGATAGGAGAACAACAATTGGATAACATGGAAGATATAGAAGTGTTGGAAGTTGATTTAGATAGAATTCCAAATTTAATTACAAGCGGAGAAATTGATCATTCGTTGGTCATTTCAGCTTTTTACCTTCTGGATCAATTTGAGAAATAATAAGCACTATGCCGTCTGAAAATCCTGAAACCTGTAAAGATAAATTACTTTACTTCTCACCAAGTGAAAAACATTTCTCCTACTTCACTGACAGCTTGATCTATATCTGTGATCACAATTCAGAAGGATCAATGGGAATCATCGTCAACAGATCCACAAACATAAAAACGATAGATTTATTTAACAGTTTGAAATTAAAAGTGGTATCGGATTTAAGCCAACAGAATTTACTTTTGGGAGGCCCTGTAAATCCGGATGCCGTTTTTGTACTTCATGGTAAACCTTTAAAGTGGGATAGCACAGTAAAAGTAACTGAAGAAATCGCTTTAACAACATCCGGGGATATACTTGAGTCAATAGCATCCGGGGATGGCCCTTTAAATTACTTAATAGCTCTAGGTTATTCTGGCTGGAATCCAAAACAATTGGACGAAGAATTAGTCGAAAATGTATGGATTCAATCCCCTGCTGATTACGAAATAATTTTTAATACGCCAGCCAAAGATCAAGTTAATGCCTTGTCAAAGAAAGTAGGCTTTGATTTAAGGATGGTAAGCCCTGATTTTGGCAACGCTTAATGAATTCATGCAGAAGATTTTAGTAACTTTAATTCTTAGCCTGTTATTTTTCTCTTGCTCAGAGCAAGTTTATGAGTATGAAGAAATGGTTCGCCAAGAATTAAAAGCCACCAATCAGACTATGACTGAAGTGGAGATAAAAAAATGGGCCATTTACCTATCCAAGTGGAGAGAACCTAATTTTTATCAAGAGACCATAGAAGAATTTAAGAAAGTTGATTTGCAAAACTTTCCTGAGAAAAACTCCATCCTATTTATAGGCAGTTCTAGCATTGTTTATTGGAAGACTTTGAAAGAAGATATGTTTCCTCATGAAGTTTTAAACAGGGGGTTTGGAGGCGCGCATATTGCGCATATAAACAATCATTTTTCTGAAGTTGTTAGTCCCTATGAGCCTAAAGGAATAGTTTTCTTCTGCGGTACCAATGATTTAGCTGCTCTAAAATTTACAGATGAAGTTTTTAATGATTTTCTTATTTTTTTTAAGAAAGCAAAAGTGACACTACCGAGCACAAAGATATTTGTGATAGGCATAAAACCCAGCATTGCTAGATACCATCTGCGAGATAAACAATTAATTATGAATAACTTAATTGCAGAGCTTGCCGAGAATGAGAAAAACCTAATCTATATAGATGTGTGGGATGAAATGCTTTTAGAAGATGGAAAAGCCAACCCAAGTTTATTTGTAGAGGATGGTCTTCACATGAATGAAAATGGCTACCGTATTTGGAAAGATCTGGTTAAACCCCATTTAGACAAAAC
>LUQU01000037.1 GCA_001628005.1 SAR86 cluster bacterium REDSEA-S09_B4 | reverse complement strand
ACACTTTCAGGGGTTCGCATGCTTGTATAACCAAAATACAATTTCTTGCTGTCGTACTCGGGATTAGCTGCAAAATATGTTGAATAAGCCGGATCATTAAATTTAACTTTCTTCAGAAGCTTTCCTTTTGAGCTCATTACCCTAATTTGTCTCAAACCTTTTTCTCTTTCCAGTAAGACAATGTTGGAAGGATAGGCTAAAAAAGATTGCAACAAGACATCACCTCTGTGTGGAACTAATTCTTTCCAATTGGACTTCTTAGAGGCATTTCGTAATGAAGTTTCAATTAATCTAAAGTTTTTTGCTTGCCAGTTGGTGAGGATAAGCAATCTATCAGCATCATCTTCTACTGAATAAAGGTGATCATCTTCTCTTTCTAATACCTTTATCGGTTCACTTTTTGGATTTGAAGCATCAATTAAAAGAGTTTCGCTACTTGTTGTGCTTGAAATATCTATTTCTATGTATTTCATAGAACGAGAATTCCCAACGGTAACGTAAAAGGTTTCGTCTTTTTCTTCATACACCAATTGGTCTTGAGTTTGTTTATCTCCAATTTTGTGCCTATAAACCTGATAGGGAAGAAGGGTTTCTTTTTCCCTTAATACATAAAATAAATATTGACCATCAAGAGACCAGGCCATTGCACCAGAGGTATTTTTAACACAGTCACTTAGAAACTTTTCTGCTCCAATATCCTTTACTCTCAAATCATATTTTCTTCTTCCAGTTGTATCCTCAGCTATAGCCATCAAATCTTCTGAAGGCGAGATACTCCAATTAGATAAGGTGTAAAACTTAGATTCTTTAGCTAAAATATTTACATCTAAGATTACCTCTTCTCTTTTTGATTTAAGTTTCTTACGAACATATATGGCATGTTCATTATCTGGTTCATACCTCCTAAAATACTCGTAGGTACCAAAAGGAATGGGGACTGAATCTTCTTTTTTAGGAATTCTTGAAGTTATTTCTTCAAATAACTCATCTCTCTGATCCAAATCAGCCTTAAACCACTCTTCTAGATACTTATTTTCTGATTTGAGGTGATTTATTACTTCTAGATTCTCTCTTGTGTCATCCCGCATCCAGTAATATTCATCAGTTCTTACTATTCCATGTGCCTCAAATTTGACAGCTTCTTTTTTTGGTTTCGGAGGATTCAATTCTTTCAAATCTCTTGCTTGTAGTTGATTATGGCTAACAAAAAGAAAACAGACTAACAGAAAAAAGACAATTTTATTGTTATCCCTTGTCATTATTTCTTAGTTCTTTTGATCATTCTTTTTCTTTTCTTTTTTTGTTTTCCAGTCAATACATTTGGTTTGTCTTTATAAGGATTATCGCTTTCACGTAATTCTATGAATAAGGGTGTAGATCTCAGTTTTAAATGTTCTCTGAAATAATTTTCTATATATTTCTCATAAGAAGAAGGAAGTTTTTTTAAGTTATTTCCATGAATAATAAATAAGGGAGGGTTCTTTCCTCCTTGATGGGCATACCTCAACTTTGGTCTAAATCTTCCTACTAATGGAGGGGGTTGTTTTTTTATGGCTTCATTTAAAATCTTATTGAGTGCCGAAGTGTCAAAATCCTTGCTGCTAGATAGGTAAGCTTCTTCAGCTAAATTTAATAATTCCTTTAAGCCTTTACCTTCTTTGGCTGAAATTAAAGTTACGCTTATAAACTTTGCAAAATTTAACTTTCTGAATATATGATCGGTTAAGTTAGATAGTTCCTCTTTATTTAAAAGGTCAATTTTATTAGCAACAAGCAGAACCGGTTTTCCAATTGACAATGCAAGTCCCAATAAATGCATATCTTGATCAACAAGTGGCTCTACAGCATCTAAAATATGGATAACAACATTGGACTTTTTAATTGCTTCTAACGATTGTGAAATAGAAACTTGTTCCACTTTACCCTTGGCAGCACTTTTTTTTCTAACTCCAGCTGTGTCTATTAAAGTTATATCTCCTTCTTTAAGAGGAACTTCTATTGAGTCTCTTGTGGTTCCTGATTCTGAAGAGACCAAGACTCTTTCGAATCCTGATAATTTATTTAATAAAGTAGATTTACCAACATTTGGTCTGCCCAACAAAGAAACAACTAGGTTATTTCTTTTTTCTAGGCTTGGTTCAGACTTAGGAGAAATTTCTACTAGAGCTTTCTTTATCTTATCTAAACCTTGGTTATGTGCAGCAGAAATTATGACCTTATCTTCAAACCCTAATTGATCAAACTCTGTACTGATTTCAAGGTCTTTGACGTTGTCGACTTTATTAACTACGAGCTTAACGGGCTTATTAGTTTTCCTTAGCTTCTTGGCGATTTCTTCGTCAAGAGGTACCAATCCGTCTTTTCCATCCACCATAAAGAACAAGTAGTCGGCTTCTTCAATTGCTAAATTTGTTTGTTTGATAACATCTTTACTTAGGTTTGAAGAATCACTTCCTAAGCCACCAGTATCAATTAATATGGCCGAAGACATGGAGTCTCCACCATACTGTCTATCCCGAGTTAAGCCCGAAAAATCAGCTACAAGTGCAGCTCTGGATCCAGTTAATAAATTAAATAAGCTAGATTTACCTACATTAGGTCTCCCAACAATAGCTACTATAGAAGACATGACTCAATATGTTCAGTGATGAAAAATAAGTAATTATAAAGAGTTATGAAAGAGATAAGAAAAACAACCTGCCTTTATCATCGGTTATTGCTAACTTGTCTCCTTCAGAAACTATTTCGACAATTGGATTCTTAGAAGCTCGAAATCTACCTAAGAAAGAACCATCACCGCCATTAATTAAATGAATGTACCCTTCAAAATCACCAACAGCTATATTCCCTCTAACGCTTACTGGAGAAGTTAATCCTCTTAACTTTAACCCTTCTTGTTGCCATAAAACTACACCAGAAGACAAACCATAAGCTTTCAAGATATCTTTATCATCTATGGCAACAACTCTAGATCTAACCTCAACTAAGTCTTTGGTAGTTGAAACCTTTTCTTGCCAAATAGGCCTACCCTGTTGCAAATCTATGGCAGTTATATGGCCTTGATATGAAGCTGACACTAACACATCACTAGCAACTACAACTTTCCCATCTATATCCACAATTCTTTCCAGCTCGGAGGCAGCTTCGTTGATTGTGATGGGTAATTCTAATCTTACAGCACCTGAATCTGGATAAATCATCGCCACTGTTCCATTTGCGAATCCTGTAAAAATAAACCCTTGTTTTAATACTGGAGTAGAAGTTCCACGCAGACTTAAGTTAGGTACAGTAACTTGGTGTATCCAGCTCTGCTCCCCATCATCAAAATCAAATCCCGTTACACTCCCATCCGCTCCTTGAGCTACAACAACACTGCCATCTGTAATTGGTGAAGAAAGTATTTCGCTAGTAGCTTGAGCTCTCCAAGTCTCTTCTCCATTTTCTTGATTTAAAACAACTACTTCACCATCCAAAGTTCCATAAATGATTTTTCTAAAGGCAGTCTCTATTCCTCCTGAAGCTTGATCGTCCGTTTCCTTTTCCCATAACTTTCTTCCATTATTTTTTTCAAAAGCAAATAATTCTCCTTCAGCATTTATATAAAAGATTCTTTCTCCGCTTATCGAAGGTAAAATTCTCCCCTGAATTTTTTCTTTTCCTACCTTTGCTTCCCACAAGCTATTGATACTGACCTTTTGAGTTATTTCCTCTAAGACAGCTGGAAGTTCTATCTCCTCTTCATCATCTCCCCAGAATTTCAACCAACTTAAAGAAGAACAGCCAGTTAAAATTATTAAAGACAGAAAAATACTAAAAAGTTTTAGGGTTTTATACATTTCAGGTATCCAGATTAGCTAATTTCATTTTTAAAATAGCTTCTACAGACTGACTTTGGTTTGATTCAAGTGCTTTGAGATAACTTAACTTAGCTTCAGCATAGAAACCCAATTTTTCTTCAGCATCTCCTTTAACTTCATGCAATGAGCTACTCATACTTTTGGATTCGTTAATTATTTCTAAAGCCTTATTTGAATTATCATTTGCTATCAAAACTCTAGCTAGCCTTAAACGTGCAGTTGCTTCAATTGGATCAAAATCTGACCCCCATTTTGAATCGTGCCTTTGTAATATCCACGTAAGATGCTCTTCAGCTTTTTTGAGATCTTCTTCCTCAACGGAAATTTTAGCAAGATGAAAAGTTACTAAATCTGCATAAAGTGTATTTGGATATTTTTTAATAATCTGGTCAGCTAATACTTTTTGATCTAAATCTTCATCATTTAGTGAGTTAATAAAAGATTCATACATGTTTGCAGAATCTTGTAAGTTACTTATTCTATTTTGTGACCAACTTTCCCACCCAAAAATTCCTGCACCCAATAAAACTAATGAAAGCAATATCAGATACTTATAAGTATCCCACAAGGAACTCAGAAATTCTGTGTTCTCTTCTTCCGTTGAAGAAAGCTTAACCATTTGATTATTAGTATAGTTTTTTTAGTCTGTTTATAATTTGATCCAAATTAAGGGCCTCTTGAGATTCTTTTATTTCGAGGTCCTTAATTGAGATCGTATTATCCTTTAACTCTTCTTCGCCCACAATCAATGCGATTTTGGATCCTGATTTATCTGCTCTTTTAAATTGAGAATTAGCACTTGTGACCTGTAAGTTTACCCTCAAATTAATAGCCGGAATTGCTTCTCTAATCTTTTCAGCACTGATAAGAGCATAGGAAACCGAGTCATCAGTTAGACATATGAAATTACAGTCAAGTTCAGTTTCTGTCGAAACATTGTCCATAGAATGTTCTTTGACAAGCAAGATCAATCTGTCCAAACCCATAGAAAATCCAACCGCAGGGCTATCTTTACCGCCTAGCTGAGCTACCAGGTCATCATATCTTCCGCCCCCACAAACAGTGTCTTGAGCCCCAAGATCTTTTGTTTTCCACTCAAAGACAGTTTTGTTGTAATAATCCAATCCTCTTACCAACTTATCGTTTACCTCAAAATCAATATTTGATTTAGTAAGTAAATTTTTTAATCTATTGAAGTGATCTTCAGATTCAGAATCTAGCTGGTCCAAAATCGAAGGCGCATTAACTAAAATTTCTTTAATTTTTTTAGATTTAGAATCTAAAATCCTAAGCGGATTATCTTTTAGTTGTCGTTGAGAATTTTTATCCAATTCACTAGAAAATGATTGAAAGAACTCTTGTAGAAGACTTTTATATTTTTTTCTAGTATCTGAATTGCCTAAACTATTTATCTCCAAATTAACCTGATTTTTAATCCCTAGAACATCCCATAAGTTAGTAGCCATCATCATTAGCTCAGCATCAACATTATGGTTATCTATACCAAAAACTTCTGCACTAGCCTGATGGAATTGTCTGGATCTGCCCTTTTGTGGTCTTTCATACCTAAACATCGGACCCATGTACCAAAGCCTTGGAGAATCAACTCTTAAAAGATCATTTTCTAAACAAGCCCTCACACAGCCTGCTGTACCTTCTGGCCTTAAAGAAATAGCATCTCCATTCCTGTCTTCAAATGTATACATTTCCTTAGAAACAATATCTGTTGATTCCCCTACAGATCTAGAAAATAACTCGGTTTGTTCTACTATAGGAAACCGAATTTCATCATAAGCATATGAAGCAAAGATAGATCGAATACTCGCTTCTACAAATTGCCAAACTGAAACCTCGCTTGGGGTCACATCATTCATGCCTCTTATTGTTTTAAATTTAGCCATTTCTCAATCTGATTTCGCTATAAGTGTTTCCTGATTATCTTTTTGCTTGCTAATTTTTTCTCTTATTAAAGATTCAAGATGATCAATTAAATTTTCACTTTCTATTTTATGGTCGGGCTTACCATCAACATAAATTAAGTTTTTTGGTGAAGCACCGGTTACGCCCAAAGCGACATGTTTAGATTCCCCCGGACCATTTACATAACATCCTATTACTGCAACATCCAAATCTTCAGATACATTTTCTAAACGTCTTTCAAGTTCATTCATAGTTCCTATAACATCAAAATTCATCCTTGAGCAACTAGGGCAAGCAATGAAATTAATGCCTCGAGATCTTAGCTTTAAACTTTTGAGTATATCGAAACCTACTTTTATTTCATTCTCTGGTTCAGAAGCTAAAGAGATTCTTATGGTATCTCCTATTCCTTCCAACAACAGCG
This sequence comes from SAR86 cluster bacterium REDSEA-S09_B4, assembly GCA_001628005.1. Classification (GTDB taxonomy): domain Bacteria; phylum Pseudomonadota; class Gammaproteobacteria; order Magnimaribacterales; family Magnimaribacteraceae; genus AEGEAN-183. Next base: position 15,661 of record LUQU01000037.1, on the reverse strand, counting down.
ATCCCAGACCTATAGCAGATTTAACAGTTCCTGACCTAAAGCTTCCAGCTTCAGTAATGCCTAAATGAAGAGGTTGTTCAATTAGTTTAGAAATCTTTCTATAACTATCCATAGTAAGAAAAACATCAGAAGCTTTGATGCTCAGTTTGAAGTTATTGAAGTTAAGAGACTGTAAAATTTCAACATGATTCATAGCTGACTCAACTAATGCATCTGCAGTTGGCTCTCCGTATTTCTTTTGCAGCTTCTTCTCTAATGACCCCGCATTAACTCCAATTCGAATTGGTACGCCATGATCCTTAGCAGAAGAAACAACTTCTTCAACCTTTTCTCTTTTTCCAATGTTGCCTGGATTTATTCTTAAACAATCTGCCCCGTTCTTAATTACTCCTAAAGCTAACTTATGATCAAAGTGAATATCTGCTATAAGTGGTACTTTTGATTCTTTCTTTATTTTGGAGAAAGCTGCAAGAGAGTCTTCATCTGGTACGGAAATCCTCACCAAGTCAGCTCCAGTTTCTTTGAGACTATTTACTTGAGCTAGAGTAGACTTTACATCTCGAGTATCAGTGTTTGTCATACTTTGCACTGAAATAGGAGCTCCCCCTCCAATGGGAACATCACCAACCATTATTTGCATGGATTTTCTCCTTTTAATTTGACAAGGTAAATTCACTACATCTCCCTTCAGGTAAGACCAAACAACTTACATTAGTTTTAACATTTGTGGTAGAGGCAAGGCTAACTTTTACATCATTGTAAAATAACTCTACTCTTTTACTGTTTCCTATCAGTAATTTAAACGGACCTACTCCTTCAAAAAAAATTGAAGTGCCAGCTTTAGCTAACCTGTATTCAATAATTCCTTTTTTGTCCATTAACTCAATCCAGCAATCTCCTGAGAAATTCATTTCTATGGTATTGATTGTTTCGATTGAAAGCTTAATGGTTTCTTCTTCTACCTCCTCAGTTATCTCAGATGCAACTACTTCTTTTTGGATATTTAAATCTGAAATATTCTGAGAAGTATTTTGCTCAAGTTCAATACTTAAGGCTGGTTTTGTATTTAAAATAAGTGGAATATTATTTGAGTTTTGAATTTCAGTTTCAGAATAAGAACGTATATCTTCTTTCTTCTCAGAATTATTATTTCCTTCAGGAATGAAAACTATTAACAGCATTATTAAAGCAATTAAGAGGAAAATAACTGTATAAATGTAGGAAAACTTTTGCTTGGTTTCCTTTTTCTGTTCTTTTTTTACAGCCTTCTTCTTTAGCCTTCTTTGATCTTTTAAGTATCTATCAAAGGCTGCGATGACAGTTTCTGGGTCTAAATCTAATTTCTTTGCGTAGGCTCTTAAGTATCCTTTTATATAAGTAGGCCCAGCCATGATAGAGAAGTTATTCTCTTCTAAAGCTTCCAAATATCTTTCTGGAATACCTAGTTCAGAAGACAGTCTTTTGTATCTTCTTCTTGTCTTTTTCCTCGCTTCTTTTAGAAGCTCTCCTGGGTAAATTCTTTCTTCTTTTTCAGACATTGGTCGCTCTCTACTTAATGTTCTGGAAAAAAGTAGGCAACCTCCCTTGCTGCTGATTCTAATGAATCTGAACCATGAACGGCATTAGCATCAATAGATTCAGCGAAATCATGTCTTAATGTTCCTGGATCAGCCTCCTTTGGGTTTGTACTACCCATCAAAGAACGATATCTTGATATGGCTTCTTTGCCCTCTAGTACTTGAACTTGAACTGGACCAGAAGTCATAAAATTAATTAATGCTTCAAAAAAAGGTTTTTCCTTATGTTCAGCATAAAAGCCTTCAGCTTGATTCCGGGTTAGTAATAACTCCTTCTTGAGTACAATATCCAAACCATAATCTTCAATCCTGGCACAAATTTGTTCGGTGTATCCCTTCTTTACTGCATCAGGTTTAATAATTGATAGCGTATTTTGCATCTATTTTCCTTTAGAAAGCCCGTTTTTGCGCGGCATTATACTTATTAAGTGGATAAATAGTTAATCGATTTCTTTTATCCAAGCCATTTGAATAGCCTCAAGGATTTTTTCATTTGACCTATTTGGTTCATCATCAAAATCGTCTAATTCTGTAACCCATTTGTGTAGGTCAGTAAAAAGGACATACCTAGGATCAACTTCAGGAAATTTTTCTGACAATTCAATAGCTATATCATTTATATCTATCCATTTCATAAAAAACTCAGTTAGTTTCAGAAACCATATTGATAGTATATTTCGGTAATTCAACTTCTAAATCTTCTTCGCCGACTACTATTTGACAACTTAATCTTGATTCTGGTTCAAGGCCCCAAGCTTTATCTAACATATCTTCTTCTGAATCGGATGCCTCAGCTAACGAATTGAAACCTTTTCTAACAACGACGTGACAAGTTGTACAAGCGCAAGAGAGTTCGCAAGCATGCTCTACAGGAATTCCATTGTCTAAAAGCTTTTCACAGAGATATTCACCTGGAGAGATTTCTAATTCGATACCCTCAGGACATATTTCTTCGTGCGGATACAGCTTTACTTTTGTCATTTTTTAAACTTCGAAAGGAAAAAAGATAACTAATCTATTTCAAAGCTTTCACCACAACCACAGACCGCTTTTACATTAGGATTTAAAAACTTAACTTCCTCATTAACACCCTCGGTAACAAAATCTACAGTTGTTCCTTTAAGGTATGTGAAAGATTGAGGATCTATACAGATTTGCAAGTCCTCGCAGTTAAAAACTAAGTCTTCATCTTGCATTTCAGTTATAAAATCCATAGCGTAGGTATACCCTGAACAACCTGAAGCTTCTTCAACAGAAAATCTTATGCCTGTAACAGTTTTCTCTAAAGAAAGACTGTTTTTAAAGTGTTTAACTGCTGCAGTTGACAGCGAGAATCCGTTAGGATCAAAGGATTTTGGTTGACTCATTGGTACGCTTATATCTTTGTTTCGTAATCCTCTACGGCTTGCTTAATACTATCTTCAGCCAATACTGAGCAATGAATCTTTATAGGGGGCAGATCTAAAGCTTCTGCTATTTCAACATTCTTTATATTTTTGGCTTCTTCTAAGGTTTTTCCTTTAAGCATGTCAACCAATTCACTTGATGAAGCAATTGCAGATCCGCAGCCATAAGTTTTAAATTTCACATCTTTTATTACATGAGTATTGTCTTTGGCTTCACATTTAATTTGAAGCCTCATCACATCACCACAAGCCGGAGCTCCAACCATTCCTGTACCAATATCATCTTCCGATGGATCCCATCTTCCAACGCTATTTTTTTCTGGTTCTTTTAAAGTTTTTTCAAACTTATCTATTACTTTTTTGCTGTATGCCATTACGCACCTCCCTTATTTAATGTTGAACCCACTCAACCTTATCTAAATCAATACCATCTTGATACATGTCCCAAAGTGGAGACAACTCTCTTAACTTTGTTACAGAGTCTTTGACTAGATTAATTGTGTAATCAACTTCCTGTTCTGTTGTAAACCTACCTAAAGCGAATCTGATAGAGCTATGAGCCAATTCATCTTTCAAACCTAAAGCTCTCAATACATATGAAGGCTCTAAACTAGCTGAAGTACAAGCTGATCCTGAAGATACAGCGATATCTTTCAGGGCCATAATCAAAGATTCTCCTTCGATAAAATTAAAACTCACATTGAGAAACCCTGCCACTCTTTTTTCTTCGTGGCCATTAAGATGAACTTCCTCTATATCTTTTAATCCAAGCCAAAATTTTTCCCTTAATGCACTAATTCTCGCATTGTCTGCACTCATTTCTTCCTCAGCCAATTTAAAAGCCTCTCCCATCCCTACTATTTGGTGTGTGGGCAGAGTACCTGATCTCATTCCACGCTCGTGACCTCCTCCATGGATCATAGCTTCAAGTCTCACTCTTGGCTTTCTTCTTACAAAAAGAGCTCCAACTCCCTTTGGACCGTAAGTTTTGTGTGCAGAAAATGACATTAAATCAACCTTTAGATTAGTTAAATCTATAGGTACTTTACCTGTGCTTTGAGCGGCATCTACATGGAACACTATTCCATTTTCTCTAGTGATCTCTCCAAGAGCAGCAATATCATTAATCACACCTATTTCATTATTAACATGCATTAAAGAAACTAAAATAGTTTCATCTTTAATATTTTTAACTAGCTCTTCCGGTTTAATTATTCCTTTAGCATCAGGATCTAAATACGTTACTTCAAAGCCTTCTCTCTCGAGCTGCCTGCAACTGTCTAAAACAGCCTTGTGCTCAAGTTTGGAAGTAATAATGTGATTTCCTTTTTTTCTGTAGAACCTTGCAGCTCCTTTAATAGCTAGATTGTCAGATTCAGTGGCTCCTGAGGTCCAAACTATTTCTCGGTGATCGCAATTAACCAAAGAAGCAACATTTGCTCTGGCTTCTTCCACAGATTCTTCAGCTTTCCAACCAAATTCATGTGACCTGGAAGCAGGATTTCCATAGTTCCCCTCCAATGAAAGACACTCTTGCATTTTTGCAACTACTCTAGGGTCCACTGGAGTGGTCGAAGCATAGTCAAGATAAATCGGTAATTTCATATCAACCTGCAATTATTAAATCCTTATTCTTTTTTTGGAAAGAGACTCTCTTGTCAGCAATAACGTCTTCTAAAGACGTATTAATCAAAAAATTATCTACCTGACTGTTAAGTTCAGACCAAAGATCATGTGTAAGGCACCTATTTCCTGAATGACAATCAGCTGATCCTCCACATTGTGTAGCATCCAAAGTATCCTCTACAGATACTACTACTTCCGAGATATTTATTTCTGTACTGGGTTTTGCCAACCGATACCCTCCTTTTGGTCCTCGAGAAGCTTGCACAATACCTGATTGTCTCAAATTTCTGAATAATTGTTCTAAATAGGCAATAGGCATGTCTTGTCTTTCCGCAATCTTTGAAAGTGAAATATAACCCCTGTCTATTTGGTGCAAAGAAAGGTCAAGCAAAGCAGTTACTGCATATTTTCCCTTAGTAGTAAGCCTCATAAGAACGCAATTTTATATTTCCGAGTAATTTTGTCAAGAATTAGCTATATGTACCTTTTAATATATAAAAAGAACAATGTAAAGCTTTATTTCTATTAAAAAAACAAGTATTTTTTCTAAAAAAAGCTTTCAATACCAGCATTTTTATGTACCATACACAAAAAGTAAGGTACAGTCTAACTAAAGGGAGATTAAAAATTAACCAGTATGGATACTAAATACCTATTTAAAAGGCACAACACTTGGTGGGTTAAGGTAGCTGTTCCAAGAACCTTACGAAACCAGTTGGGATATGATCTCAGGCAGTCTTTAAAGACCCATAATCTAGAAGAAGCTCAAGATTTAAGGTGGTCAGTTATTGAGTCCTTAAAGGAAAAAATTGAGTTAACTAGGCAATCTCCTCTACAAGATCATAAGGAGGAAGAAACAAACATGTCAGTAGAGACCTTTATGCCTGTAACTGATACTACTAACCCTCAGTATTACCATAAAGTTGTAGATTGCCAATATGCTTGCCCTTCTCACACTCCTGTTCCTGAATACATAAGGCAAATCTCACAAGGAAACTATACAGAGGCTTATATGATTAACTGGGAATCAAATGTTTTCCCAGGTATTTTAGGAAGAACATGTGATAGACCATGCGAACCAGCTTGTCGAAGAACTAGAACTCATGAAAAGCCTGTAGCAATATGTAGACTAAAAAGAGTAACCTACGATTACAAAGACGATATAACCCATCTTTTGCCCGAAGTTCCTCAAGAAAAAACAGGAAAAAGACTAGCTCTTATTGGTGCAGGCCCAGCTTCACTTACTGTGGCTAGAGACCTTCTTGTTCTTGGTCATGAATGCATACTTTTTGAAAAGGATCCTCAAGGAGGAGGACTAATGAGAACTAATATCCCAGCTTTCAGATTACCAGTTGAAGTTCTAGATGATGAGGTTGATCAAATTATAAACATGGGAATTGAAACAAGGTTTAACTCTGAAATAACGAGTATGGAGTCATTACTTGAAGAAGACTTTGACGCTATATTTGTGGGAACAGGCGCACCTAAGGGTAAAGATCTTAGTATTGAAGGAAGGCAAGAAGCCGAAAATAATATACACATCGGTATTGATTGGCTAACCAGTATTGCTTTTGAACACACTGACTCTATAGGGAAAAAAGTGTTAGTTCTTGGCGGAGGAAATACGGCTATGGATTGCTGCAGATCCTCGCTGCGTCTAGGGGCTGAAGATGTAAAAGTAGTAGTAAGAAGTCCATTTGACCAGATGAAAGCTTCTGAATGGGAAATAGAAGAAGCAATGGAAGAACATATACCTATATTTGAAAACCATGTACCTAAAAAATTCCTTTTAAATGAAGGGAAGCTGGTGGGTATGGAGTTTGAAAAGGTTGAAGCAGTCTTTGATGAAGAAGGCAAAAGATCTTTAATTCCTACAGGTGAAGATCCAGTAATCTTTGAGTGTGATGATGTTCTTGTTGCTATCGGTCAAGACAATGCATTTGACTGGATAGAAAGAGACATAGGTATTGAATTTGGTGAATGGGATATGCCTGTTGTGGATAAGATTACTTTTCAGTCTTCCCATCCTAAAGTTTTCTTTGGTGGGGATGCTGCTTGGGGACCAGAAAATATTATCTGGGCCGCAGCTCATGGCCATCAGGCCGCAATTTCAATTGATAAATACTTTAATGACCAAGATCTCTATGACAGGCCTGATCCTACAACAAATATTGTGAGTCAAAAAATGGGCGTGCACGAGTGGTCTTATGATAATGACATCTCTCAAGCTAAGAGATTCCTAGTACCTCATGCTGACCAATCAATATCTTTAAAAGACATAAAAGTTGAGGTCGAGTTAGGTTTTGACGATAAGCAAGCCTTTGAAGAGGCTCAAAGATGTCTTAATTGTGATGTACAAACAGTGTTTGCAGAAGATTTATGTATTGAGTGTGATGCGTGTGAAGATATATGCCCAACAGATTGTATTAATTTCATTGATAATTCAAATGAAGAGGATTTAAGGAACAATTTAAGAATACCGGCTTTAAATCTGGATCAAGATCTGCTTGTTTCAGACAAATTAATACAAACCCAAAGAGTAATGGTAAAAGATGAAGATGTCTGCCTTCATTGTGGACTTTGTGCAGAAAGGTGCCCAACTGGAGCTTGGGACATGCAGACTTATCTTTATGAAGAAGCAAAGGTTTATTGATGAGCAATATTAAGAGCACAAATGAGTTTGTCATAAAATTTGCAAACGTAAATGGTTCAGGATCTGCAAGCGCTAATCAAATGTTTGCTAAAGGGGTTTTCAGATCTGGAGTGCCTGTAAGTCCTAAGAATATTTTTCCTTCTAATATACAAGGCCTTCCTACTTGGTTTGAAGTGAGAGTTAGTGAAAAAGGATATTTAGGCAGAAGAGAGGGTGCGGATATAGTTGTTGCGATGAATCCTCAATCTTATAACCAAGATCTGATGGAATTGAACTCTGGAGGGTATTTACTGTATGACTCTTCATGGAAAAGGGACTTTAAAAGAACTGACATAAATGTAATTGAAATTCCTCTTACAAAACTCTGTGTAGAAGAATTCTCAAACTCCAAGCAAAGATTATTATTCAAAAATATTGTGTATGTAGGAGCGCTTTCATATCTATTGAATATGGAAAAAGAAATTTATGAAATCCTTATCAAAGAACAGTTTAAAGGCAAAGAAAAACTCATAGATCCAAATGTTAAAGCACTTAATCTTGGGTACGACTACGCTAGAGAAAATCTTAAAGAAATTTGTGAAATTAAAATAGAAACATCTGATAAAACAAAAGGAATGATTCTAACTAGCGGTAACGATGCTTCAGGACTTGGATGTGTTTATGGTGGAGCTACAGTTTGTGCTTGGTATCCAATAACACCATCCACTTCTTTAGCTGAAGCGTTTACAGACTTTAGCGAAAAGTTGAGAGTGGAAGAAGAAACCAATAAAAATAAATACGCCATTATTCAAGCCGAAGATGAGTTAGCAGCAGTAGGAATGGCTATAGGTGCAAATTGGAATGGAGCAAGAGGTTTTACTGCAACTAGTGGTCCGGGGATATCCTTAATGAGTGAATTCATAGGTTTAGCCTATTTTGCAGAAGTTCCTCTAGTGCTTTTTGATATTCAAAGAGGCGGACCTTCTACAGGCATGCCAACGAGGACACAACAGTCTGATGTTTTGTCTTGTGCTTACGCTTCTCATGGTGATACCAAACATGTCTTACTGATTCCCTCAGACCCAAAAGAATGTTTCGAGTTTGCAGCTGAAGCGTTTGATCTTGCAGACAGGATACAAACACCGGTTATTGTTCTTTCGGATTTAGATCTAGGAATGAATGATTGGACCTGTCCAGAATTCAAGTGGGATGACACTAAATTATTTGATAAAGGTAAAGTTTTGCATGGAAAAGATCTTGAAGAAATAGAGAATTTTGGTAGATATTTGGATGTGGATGGAGATGGAATACCTTATAGAACCTATCCCGGTGCCCACCCAGAGAAAGGTGCCTATTTTACAAGAGGGACATCGCACGATGAGTACGCTAAATATACAGAAGATGGAGTAGTGAATGCTAGAAACTTATCTCGTTTGCTCAAAAAGTATCAAACTGCTTCAGAATTAGTCCCAAACCCTATTTTTAAACAGGAAACAAATACAAGCTCTATAGGCGTCATTTACTATGGAAGTACTGAGGCTTCCATGCAAGAAGCTCTCGACCTGCTGCATGAAGAAGGAGTAATCCTTGATGCCATGAGATTAAGAGCTTTCCCTTTTAACTTGGAAGTTTGGGAATTTATAGAAGACCATGATTTGCTTTTTATAGTTGAACAAAATAGAGATGGTCAAATGCGGACTCTAATTATGGCAGAAGGCGGAATTATTCCAGATAAGCTAGTTTCAGTTTTATGTTTTGATGGCCAACCTATAACTGCTGATTTCATCTCAAATAAAATAAGCTCCCACTTAACAGGCAGTCCATCTAAAACAGCTGTCGGAGGAAAATAAATTGACTTATATAGTTAAACCGAAGAACCATCATCCTGACCTAGAAAAAAATGAGCTTGGGCTAACAAGAAGAGACTATGAAGGCTCAATTTCTAGCTTATGTGCTGGTTGTGGACATGATTCCATTAGTGCAGCTATTTTAGAAGCTTGTTTTGAACTAAGTTTATCTGCTCACAATATTGCAAAATTATCAGGCATTGGGTGTTCTTCGAAAGCTCCAGCTTATTTTTTAAACCAGTCACATGGATTTAATTCAGTTCATGGAAGAATGCCTTCTGTAGCTACTGGAGCAAATCTAGCTAATCATGAAATGTTGTATCTGGGAATTTCAGGTGACGGAGACACAGCTTCTATTGGCATAGGTCAATTTATCCATGCTGCTAGAAGACAACTAAATGTTGTTTATGTAGTAGAAAACAATGGAACTTATGGACTAACTAAAGGGCAATTTTCTGCTACTAATGATCTAGAATCAAAAAGTAAATACGGAGAAGACAATCTTTTTCCTTCAATTGACTTGGCTGCAATGGCAATACAGCTTGAAGCGAGCTTTGTTGCAAGAAGTTTTTCAGGAGATAAAGAACAACTTGTCCCTCTTTTAAAGGCGGCAATGAAACATAAAGGGTTTTCTTTTCTAGATATTATCTCGCCTTGTGTAGCCTTTAATAATCACGGTACTTCGACTAAAAGTTATGACTACATTAGAGAACATAATGAATCAGTTTCTAAACCAGATTTTGTTCCTTTAGGGAAAGAGATAACTACCAGCTATGAAGAAGGTCAAAGTGTTCAAGTTCCTTTACATGATGGTTCATTGATCTCTTTAGAAAAATTATCCAAAGATTTTGATCCGAGCAATAAAGCTTCTTCTTTAACAAAAATTAACAAAGCGGAAGAGAAAGGTAAAGTTCTAACAGGGCTCCTTTACATCAATACAGAATCTAAAGACTTAAAAGAGACTCTAAATGTAGTAGATAAGCCTTTAAATCAACTCAGTGAAAAGGATTTGTGTCCTGGGGCAGAGAAATTACAAGCAATCAACAAAGATCTTTGTTGATTTACTCTATACCCAGTTTTTTAGCTATTATTTGATAAGATTCAACAACGTCTCCCAAGTCTTGTCTAAATCTATCTTTATCAAGTTTTTCTCTTGTTTCAGAATCCCATACCCTACAACCATCGGGAGTAAACTCATCACCTAAGAGCAAGTCGCCATTAAACGAGCCAAACTCTAACTTATAATCTACAAGTATCATTCCAGCTTCGGCGAACAACTCCTTGAGTAAGTCATTTACTTGAAAAGTTTTTTCTTGCATTTGTTTTACTTGTTCCTCTGAGGCCCAGCCAAAAGATTTAATGTGAAATTCGTTAATCATTGGATCATGGAGTTCATCATCTTTATAAAAGAATTCAAAAGTTGGAGGATTTAGATCTATGCCTTCCTCTACGCCAAGCCTTTTACAAATACTACCTGCTGCTATATTCCTAACAACACATTCAACCGGAATCATTTCTAACTTTTTAACTAGACTTTCAGTTTCTGAAATTAGTTTTTCAAAATGAGTAGGAACTCCTTTCTGTTCAAGAAAATCCATGATGAAAGCATTGAATTTATTATTAGTAGAACCCTTCCCTTCTAAACTTTCCTTTTTAACCCCATCAAAAGCAGAGGTGTCATCTCTATAATGCATAAAGTAATAATCCGGATTAGAACTTTCATATAATGATTTTGCTTTACCTGAACTGATTAATTTTCCTTTTTCTATATTTTCCATAACATTAACTATGATAATGATTGGTTAATCTCTGAGAGAACATCTCTTTCAAGTATCTCTCCCTCCTCACTAGCACTATCTACCGTAACTGTGCACTTATTCTGATCTAACTCTTTGATGTAAATTTTAAAGTCCTCATTACTTGCATTACCACCCCTTTTAAACAATCTTTTTGCAAACCCTTGTTCTTCCTCTTGAGCAAAAGTAACAAAAAATACTCCCTCTGTACGATCCAAATCATTTACAGTAATCATTGCTTCTTTAAGTGCTCTATCGACTGCAGCCCAAGCTCTGGGAAACTCTAAGTTCATTTCTATGAAATTCGAGCCGTCTTCCAATTGTTTCAGAACAGCTTTTTGCCCTACATTAAGGTTCAAAGCAACTAAAGAAGTACCACCAGATGAAGGGGCTTCTGATAAAAATTCGAGAGCAGTTCTTAAAACAGAATCTTCAAGGTTGTCTTCCATATTGACACGAACCCAATTGTCATCATCATCTTTAATTAGGTGAGAAAGGAAGATCTCAGAACTTGCTTGTCTTATGCCATGCTCTATTTTCATTTGTAACTTCGTTTGCTTCGAACTTACTAAAAGTTCATCACTCTCAAAAATACCTGTATTAGGATCTTCGTAGGACAAGCCAAAATTGCTTAATGCCCAAAAGTCTTTCATTAAGGGCCAAACGCTACTGGGAAGTGCCTCAACATAAAGCCATCTAATTTCTCCTAATTTATGCATTCTTATTTCGTTTGTTGCCCCAGAAGAAAATACCTGTGCTGGTAATGGAATTTCGTAAGAGTCTCCTACTAGGTTTTCTGCAGCATTTGGAATCGGGTAATAGTCAACTATAGGTCTGGTGGATTCCTCAGAAGAACTTTTTATAGGTTCAGATTGCCTCTCTTTTAGGTAATCATATCTATGATCTTCCAGAATCCATCCACAAGAACAAAGTGTTAAAACTACTGTTGTAGAAAAGAAATATTTTTTTCCTAATGAAACTTTCATTTAATTTGTAAGACCTAATTTATTTAGTATAAGTTCAATTTCAGGTATGCACTGTTTATCTAAAACTGTAAGCGGAAGCCTTATGCCCAAGGGAATCCTTCCCAATTTGTTTAGAGTCCATTTTACAGGAATTGGGCTTGTTTCAATAAATAACACTTCATGAAGATCCGTTAATTCTGAATCTATTTCTTGAGCTCCTTTAAAATCTCCTTCTTTAGTCAAGTTACAAATATTAGAAATCTTTTCTGGAACTACATTTGCTGTAACTGAAATTATTCCATGACCTCCTTCACTAAGAAATTTAAAGGCAGTTAAGTCGTCACCAGAATAATAAAGAAAGGATTCATCTTCGATACAACTTTTCAATTCAGTCAATCTTTGTGGGTCGGGCGATGCTTCCTTGATTCCCACGATATTCTCTACTTGGGATAAGGTTGCAACAGTTTCGGGTAAAAGATCACAAGCCGTTCTGGTTGGCACGTTATAGAGTATTTGTGGAATATCCACATCCGAGGCTATTTCAGAATAGTGTTCAATTAGTCCCTTTTGAGTTGGTCTATTGTAATATGGGGTAACAAGAAGAGCTGCTGTAGCACCAGCTTCCTTTGCCGCAGAAGTTAAGTAGGTAGCTTCTTTTGTTGAATTAGCACCAGTGCCAGCAATTATCGGTATTCTTCCGTCTGCGTGGTTTACAGTTTGCTCTATTATTTGAACATGTTCAGCAACATCTACAGTCGCTGATTCGCCAGTGGTTCCTACAGAAACAATAGCAGAAGTACCAGACTCTATATGCCAATCTATTAGATCAAATAATGACTGCCAGCTAATGTTACCGTCAGCTTCCATTGGAGTAACTAAGGCAACGATTGATCCTTTTACATTAAACACAACAAACTAATTGGGTAAGTAATTCTGGTTATTTAAATAAATTTCTAATAAATTTATTATATCAACAATAAGGATAATATATGGCAACACCAAAAGTAGGCAATAAAGCACCTGTTTTTAAAGGAATTTGTACTGGAGAGGGAACTGTAGACCTTTCTAAGCTTAAAGGAAAAAAGGTGGTCCTTTACTTTTATCCAAAAGACAGCACTCCAGGATGTACAACAGAGGGACAAAATTTTAGGGATTTATATAAGGCCTTTAAAAAAGAAGGTGCTTTGATATTTGGTCTCTCCAGGGAATCTTTGAAATCTCATGAAAATTTCAAAGCCAAACAATCTTTCCCTTTTGAACTAATTTCAGACCCAGATGAAAAAATATGCAATCAATACGATGTAATTAAAGAAAAAAGTATGTACGGAAGAAAGTATATGGGCATAGACAGGAGTACCTTTCTAATAGATGAAAAGGGGAAATTAGTACGAGAGTGGAGAAAAGTAAAAGTAACAGGTCATGCTCAAGAAGTACTGCATACAATAAAATCGATGAAATAGAATTTATTCTGGAAGAGGTTTAGGCCAAGAATTGATTATGGCTTTGACAAACGTTGCCAGTGGAATGGCAAAAAAGAGCCCCCAGAAACCCCAAATACCCCCGAAAAATAATACCGCTATTACTATGACTACAGGATGAAGTTTATTTCTGGCTGAAAAAAGTAAAGGCACCAACACATTACCATCAAGCGCTTGGATTATTAGGTACAAGCCAAGAAGCCACCAAAATTCTGTTGATATTCCCCATTCATATAACCCTACTAGTAAAACGGGAACAGTAACTAAAATAGCTCCAAAAAAAGGAATCATCACAGACAGACCTACTAGTAAAGCAAGTAAAAAGGTATACGGGAGTCCCAAAAAACTAAAAGCTAAGAAGCTAACTGAAGTCACTATGAAAATTTCTATTAGTTTCCCAGTAACGTAGTTATAGAGTTGATCGTTCATTTCGTTAAAGATTGAGTCCATCAAACCTTTTTGTTCTGGGGCAAAGAAGCTAATAAGAGGTAAAAGAGTTTCCTTATCCTTAACAAAGAAAAAAACCATTAACGGAATCAAAATTGCATAGATTAAAGCACTAAAAGCAAAACTGATTGTCCCTGCAATTTGACCCAGAGCTTGCGCTAAAAGATTATTTAATTGTGAACCTAAATTAGCAAAAAGATTGGGTAATTCATCTTCAGAAAAATATTCGGGGTAAGAACTAGCTAAATTTGAAAGTACATCCTGAAGGGATTCAACTATATTCGGTAAGGTTTGAATGAAAGAATTTATCTGTGAACCTATTATAGGAAGGATCAAGAAAAGACTGGTATATAAAGCAAAGAAAACTAACAACGAAGTAGTAAGTGACAACCATCTTGGAAATCTTAAGTTTTCTAATGCCTGAACCAAACCATTCAATAAAAAAGCTATTACTAAACTTATAAGAATAGGCAAAAGTATTCCGCCAAAGTAAAAAAGAAGGAGAAAAGAAACTAATAAAAAAATTGCAAAGTATACGGTCTCTTCATTGAAGAAGAATCTATCAATTAATTTCTTTAAAAGATCTAACATTAATTACTTCTTTTTTATTCGGTAAATAAATATTCCACTGTTCTTTTCTGCATGAACAAGCTCATTTCCACTTATTTTCGCATAAGAAGCAAAATCTGCCCATGAAGTTGGGTCAGTTGCCGTTACTTCAAGAATTTGTCCGCTCTTAAGATCAGCAAGTGTTAACTTGGTCTTTAGCAATGGCAAAGGGCAATCTAAATCATTGGCATTTAAGTATTTATTCACCATATTTAAGGATAGTTTTTGAACTCATTGCTATTATGTAAGTCAATATTTTAATTAAGACTATTATAACGATATGACTTGGAATAAAACTTTAAGTTCAACGCTAAAAAGAAGTTTACTTTTGATGACTTTGCTAGCTTCATCTCTTCAAGTCGTTTCAGAAGAATCTTTACCTGAACTTGGAGATACTTCTTCTTCCGCCATCTCATTAGACTCAGAATATAGATTGGGCAGACTTTATATGGCTCAACTCAGAAGATCCTTACCAGATTTACAAGACCCAATAGTTCAAGATTACACTGAACATCTCATTTACAGAGTGGGTGAATATAGTCAACTTCAAGACAGAAGATTAAACATAGTGCTAGCTAGGAATAAAGGTGTAAATGCTTTTGCTGCGCCAGGAGGAATTATAGGAGTTTATGCGGGTCTTATTTACCACTCTGAAACTGAAGGTCAATTTGTATCAGTTCTAGCACATGAATTAGCTCATTTAAGTCAAAGGCATTTCGCAAGAAACCTGCAAAGACAACAAGACAGAAGCGTCTCTAATGCTTTAATCTTATTAGCTAGCATTGCAGTTGCAGCCTCATCCAACAGCCCTGAGGCAGTTGTGGCTGGGCAACAAATTTTAACTCAACAAGCCTTATCCTATAGTCGTACAAACGAACTGGAAGCAGACAGAATTGGTTTTTTAACCATGATTTCTGCAGGTTTTGATCCTGAAGGACAGCCTCAAATGTTTGAAAAGTTACAGGCTCTGAGTAGATTAAGTGGAGCCAATGAACTTGAATTCCTTAGATCTCACCCTCTTACAAAAAGAAGGATAAGTGAATCGAGAATAAGGGCTCAAGAAATAAAGGGCTCAAACTATAAAAATAGTTTGGAATTTGAATTAATAAAACAAAGAATAAACATTGGTTTTTTTAAAACTTCACGCCAAGCAGTAACGCAATTAAAACAAGAACAAAGAAGAGCAAAAACTGAAAGGCAAAAAATTATTTCTGCATATGGAATGGGTTTGGCACTATCTAGAGATAATAAGTACAGTGAAGCCCTTGATGAAATAAG
>LUQU01000036.1 GCA_001628005.1 SAR86 cluster bacterium REDSEA-S09_B4 | reverse complement strand
GAAGCAGGTGGCAAGGTTTCTGAAGAATCACAAGGATTAGAAGGAGCGAGAGGAATGTTCGCTAACGCACAACAATTAGAAAAGAGGATTATATAATGGGTGATATTTCAATAAAAGGTAGAAGTCCCCTTTTAAAAGGTGGAAGAGTAGGTTTTTCAAGAGGAGGAGGTAGCGCTCCTTGGCTTAGAGGTAGATCAGGTTCAAGTAATATTAAAGCTCCTCGTGGAAGCGAAGGCTTTAAACAAATGCAACAATATGAAAAGAAAATTGGCAGATTAACTGTAGGTAAAAAAAGTCATATAGATACTAGCGCAAAACAAAAATTAGCGGGCCAACGTAAAAGAGAAGAAATTAAAAATAAAGAGGCACGTGCAGAATGGAAAGAAGTAGACAAATTAATTGGAAAAGTAAAAACAGGTGCTAAAATTATGGGCGGTGCTATAGGAGCTACAGTTGTAGCCGGTAAAGTTAAACAAAAATTAAAAAAGAAGGATAAGGATAAAGACTAATGGCAATAACACAATCATCAGTACTACCTCAACAATATATATCGCAGTTAGGTCAAGACTACGGACAGCAGCTTGCAGGTTTAACAGCTATACCTTTAGATACATCGCAATTTGCACCAACAGTCGCGGCACAGGATCCATTACAAACTCAAGCAGCAACGTTAGCTGGAACAGGTGTAGGTGCTTATCAACCTTATTTAACTCAGGCAGCAACACAAGGAACTCAGGCAGCAGCAACGATGGCTGGTGTTTCACCTTATATTAGTGGAGCGGCAGGTGCACTGGGACCTATGACAGGTGCTCAATTAGCAACTATAGATCCAGCAACAGGCCAAACAGTTACGCCTACCTTAGCTGCTGGCAGCTATATGTCTCCTTATCAACAACAAGTTATTGATACTTCACTAGCAGAATTTGACAGACAAGCTGCAGCAAGACAACAAGCAATTTCCGATCAGGCAGTAGCACTCGGTGGTTTTGGTGGTGGAAGAGAAGGTGTACAACTTTCAGAATATCAAACACAGTCCGATAGAAATAGAGCCTTGCTTCAAGCAGGAATGTTACAACAAGGTTTTAGTCAAGCACAACAGGCAAGACAACAAGATTTAATGAATCAATTGACTTTGGGTGGAGCTCAAGCAGGTTTAGCTCAAGGACAACTAGGATTAGGCGGCTATCAACAAGGACTGGCACAACTTGCTCCTGCGCTTCAAAGAGGTGATATTGGAACATTAAGTCAAGTAGGTGGCATTCAACAGCAACAAGCACAAAATGTATTAAATGCACAACAACAAGCAGCACAAATGGCAGCAATGGAACCTTATCAAAGAATGCAGGCTTATGGTCAAGGTATAGGAACATTGGCACCGATACAGGGACAAATGGCAACACAACAAACACAAGATCCAACAGCACTACAAACAGCTCTTGGATGGACTTCAGTGTTGGGTGGAATTATGAATCCTGGTCTTGGGATACCAAACGTACAAAGTTAATTATGGCTAGAGTATTAAGAAGACCTATGTTTAGACTTGGCGGTAATACCGATCAGGGAATTATGTCAGGAGTTGCTCCGAGGCAGGGGTATGAACATGGAGGAATTCATTTAAATGAGCCTTTAGAGATTGAAGGTTTTCAAAATAAAAAAATCCAAAATCCTGAAACAATTGGTGATTTAAAAGATTTATCTTTGGACGATTTATATAGAGTAGCAGGTCAAAGATCTTTACGTCCAAGAGGAGTCACACCAGCGGATGCTTTAATCGAGTTTGGTTTAAATGTAGCTAGTGCAGAACCTTCAGGAAGTATTTTTTCAACCGCAGCAGGAGCGGCTAAGGAACCTTTTCAACGCTACAGTAAAAGTAAAGCAGAATCAGAAGCCACACAATATGTAAGTCAAGCAGATATGTTCAAGACTCTTATAGGAGCACAAGCCGATGTACTTGCAGCGGAAGCTGAAGGTAAGGCTGAAGGTAAAGGATGGTTAGAACAATGGAAGTTTGAAAAGATTCCTGAATTAAATAGAACAATAAGAGATCTTTCTAAAAAAGAAAAAGATGGAACAATAACTCCAGAACAAAAACTTGAATTACAAAATGCTAGAGATCGAAAAAGTCGAATTGTGGATATTAGTCCAATATTAGAAGGATATTTAAATAATCCATACCTTGTTCCAAATGAAATAGATAGACTTTGGAATGAAGATTTACAACGACCTGAAGAAGAACGAAAATACAAAACTAAAGAAGATCTTCAAATAGAGCTAGATGCTATAGAAAATCTAGAAAGAAGATACATGGCAAAAGGAGGTAGAGTTGGGTATCAAAATGCAGGGCCTGTGATGGGTCAACCAACACAAACAGATCAAGCCATGCCAAAAGAATTAAGTGGTATTAGTTATGAAGAATTAAGAGCAAGACTTCCACAGGAAGTTGGGGATGAAATTGTTAGACTTCTTGCTAATAGTCCAGAAGCACTGGAAGATTTCGCAGTCATACAAACAGAACAAGATATTTCAAATTTTAATAAAAAATATGGTGTCAATTTAGTATTACCAACGGAGGCTTAAAATGGCTGACGATTTATCTAAGATCAGAGGTCCTTTTCGAGTCTATGAAAAGCCTAAGAAAAAAGAACCCATCTCAACAGTAGACGAGTATCAAAAAGAATTTATTAAGTCCTTAGAAGTCTATGATGTAAGACAAAAGAAACCTGTTCGTTGGAACTTCCTTAAAGACAATGAAGGAATGATGACTCTTGCTTTGACATTAAGTCCGTCTTTAAGAACCTCTTTAGCTATTGCCAATAAAAAAGACCCTGTCAAAATGATGAGGGAAAATAAAATTAGTGAAAGAGATTACATATCCGGCTTTGATGAAATTGCTAAAGGCATAGATACAGGAAGACATGAATTAGGGACCAGTCTGGGTGAACTTTTGTTCATGGGCACAGATTTTTTAACCAATAAAAATTTCACAAGAGACTTCCAGAAAATGATGGACAGACAAAAGCCCGATGAACCTGAAACATGGCGAGGAGATCTTACATCTTTAATGGTTCAATACGGTGTTCCTGGAGGATTAATAACTAAAATAGGAGCACGTGCTAAAAGACTTCAAAAAGTTAAAGATGCTATGGACAAAATGGGCACTAGCAAAGCATCTAAGATAGCTCAAAGAGTTGTTGGAGGTGCAACCGTTGTAGGTGCAACTGATTTTATAGCTTCACCTGATCAAAGAAGAATTCCTACTTTATTTGTACAACCAGAAGATACTTCTAAATTATCTGGTAGAAAAAGAGCTGCTGCTGTGTTTAAAAATAAACTTCGTTATGGTGCTGAAGGAACTATTGTTGGTGGAGTCTTTCCTCTAGCAGGAAAAGCTTTTCAACAAGCCTACAAATGGGGAGCAAGGCCTGCGGGAGAACCTTTATTAAGAATGGGTTTTAATACTCTTGGTGCGGGTTTCAAAGGAGCAAGCTATTTATTGTCTAAAGTTGATTCTCCTCTTCATTCAAAAATTGCAGGGAAATTAGCTAATTCTACAAAATATCAAATTAAAAAAATGATTTCTCCTATGGCAAAAAAACTTGGTGGAGAAAAGGCACCTCCTTTTGAACAATGGAGATTATTTTCAGTGACAAGTCCTAAAGCATCTGAAAGAGGATTAAAAAGACTAGATAATGTTTTAGCCTGGATGCGATCTTATGGAAAAATGCCAAAAGATATTCAAGGAGTATCTGAATCAGTTTCTCTTTTCATTAAAGGAAGAGCTAGAAAACTGGATAAACTTTTAGAAGGTATAGAAAAGCGTGCTTACAATCTTGCTAAAAAATATGAGAAAAGACACCTAACAAATAACACTTCGAGGCCTTATGAGAAAATGTTAAAAGATGATGTCGTTGATTACTTGCAAGGCACAGTAAAACTAGGACAAGTTCACAAGGAACTTAGACCCTTAGCTTTTGAAATAAAAAAAGATATTAATAAAACGCTCGTAGAATTTGGCAAAAATCTTCCACGAGGAACTAAAAGTGAAGTCATAGAAGATTTAAGAAAAACTTTTACTGAAAAAATAGATAACTATTTAGTTAGATCTTTTGCAACCTTTACTAATCCTAAGTACACTCCGCTTAAAGCCGTAAGGATTGATGCAAGAAATTGGATACGGGATAATGTTATTAGAAAAAATAAAGATCTAAGAGACGTTGCTTTAAATACTTATGGAAAACAATTTCCAAAAAATTATTTAGAAAAATATGCAGACGATCTTGTAGATAATGTTCTAGCAAAAGGGAGAACAGCAGGAGTTAATCCTGTTACAGTACTACAAGAAATAGGCACTAAGCTTTTAAGACAAGATAAATATCAATTTCTTAAAACAGGAGAAGAACTTCCTGATGCTATCAAAAAATTATTGGGTAAAGAAAAAGATCTGAGATCGCAAGTGTTATTTACCGTGTCTGATACCATTGCTTCAAATGCTTCGGCAAAAGGTTTTAATATGATTGCAAACATCGGTTTAAAGAATGGTTGGTTATTTAAAACATCAGAACAAGCGATGACAAAGTTTACAAATCCCGTACAAATAGGAAAGATTGATCGATTAGGAGCTTTGAAAAGTGAACTTGAAAACTTATACACCTCGCCTGAACTTAAACAAATATTAATATCAACAGGAGCTCCTCTAGACGGTTTTGCTAAAACAGCTGTCATCAGGCAACTCCTGCAAGCTAAAGTAGGTATCCAAGCAATGAAGACTTTATACTCTCCACAGACTCAAGTTCGTAATGTGACTTCGGCTTCTTTCTTTGCATTATGGAATGGTCATGTAGGTCATAATGCTAGTGTTATTGATGCTATGAAAATGATGATTAGGGATATTTTTAAAGCAGGTAAAGGTGATCCTATTAATGAAGTAGAATTTTCTAAATATGTAGAAAAACTTATTCGTCTTGGAGTCTATGATGAAAACATTGTAGCTCAAGAATTAAGAGCCGTGATGAAGAACATAAAAGAAGGAGTTATTAAAAATGAAGATGACTTGTTTGCAACACTTACTAAGGCGGCTAGAACAGAAAAAGTAGCTCGACTTTATGCAGGGGGTGACAATCTTTGGAAAGGCTATGGCTATGAATTTTTTAAATCGGATCTATCAGCAGCATTAAAAAATATTGATGATGTTGCAGCTTATTTTAAAGTTCACAATCATCCATGGTCTAGAAAAGATTTAATGACAGGGGCAGCTAAAAGTTTTGATGAAGCTTTAGATGAAGCAGCAGCTTTCATGTTAAGAAATACTTATCCAACATATAGTAAAGTACCGCCGGCGATAATGGGATTAAGAAACATTCCTTTCTTTGGTAACTTTGTATCTTTTCCTGCTGAAATGTTACGAACAGGAACTTTATCTATTGCTATGTCCTTAAAAAACATTGCATCAGGTAATCCAGCATTACGTCAAATGGGATATAAAAATTTAATGGGAGCTTTCTTTGCGGTTAAAGGTATAGGAATGGCAGCTCATGCTACTGCAAACTTCTTAACAGGTAATACTCAAGAACAATGGGAAGCATACAAGCGTTCAAGCGCTGCGCCGTGGGATCAAAACTCTAACCTCATTGGAATTACACCATGGACAGATGGAGAATCTGCAGCAATTAATTTCTCATACTTTAGTCCTTACGATGTATTGGAAAGACCGATTCAAGCAGCGTTGACCATGGCACACAAAGAAAACATCGCTCCAGATCAATTAGAAAATTATGTACTATCATTAATGTTCGCAAGCGATGGACCAATTATGGAACTTATGCAACCTTTCCTTTCACCAGCTATTGGTTTTGAAAGAGTACAAGATATTGTGGGTGGAGATTTTTTATCAGGTGGCCGTGGAGGAAGAACTGCAGAGGGTAAATACATCTACTCTCCCACAGATAGTTTAGAAGATAAATTTAATAAAGCTTTCGTTCATATTATTAAAGGTGCTGAACCTGGAATCGTTTCGAGCGGAAGAAAAATAAAAGATGCTCTTCAGGGAGATGTAACCGGTGCTGGTAAACCAGCAAAACTTGCAGACGAACTCTTGGCACTTTTTACAGGAACTAGAATTATAAGAATTGATGTTAAAAAAGATTTAAAATGGATTGCTGCAGAAACCAATAGACTTTTAAGAGCAGTGGATGAAACGGAAAAATTCTATAAGTCAAAAGATTATAAGGACCGTCCACCTTCTATTATGGTCGCTGAGTTTGACAAAATGCAACAGGAAGCATTTGAAATTCAAAGAGATCTTTATATGAAAATAAAAGATATGCAGATGTTAGATTTAAGCCTTAATCAAATTAGACAAATTCTAGATAAAGCAGGTATGAATAGAAAACTTGTTAGTAATTTAACGATGGGCTATTTTACTCCTATTACTTATTCTAAGCCAAGATTTGAATCCAAGATAATAGATATTGAAGGTGTAGCTGAAGATTTAACTGAAAAAAGTGATCAATATATCTATAATGTAGATAAGAACTTTTTGTTTCCAAGAAGAGATTTGGATAGAGTTAAACAAAACTGGGGTAGAAAAAAATTCTTCCCTGAAACTTACAATGAAGAAACAAGAAGATGGGAAGGTGGGTATAGACCAGAGCTAGAAGGTGCAGTAACTAATGATAAAGGCAATGTGGTTTATGATGAAAACGGAAAAATTAAAAAAGAACCAACGTTCTTGGATAAAGCAGTGCCTTATATCAAAGAAAAGATTAGTCCTCTTAGTGGACTCATGGGTAAAAGCCAGACACCTTTACCTCCAACGCCAGGAATAGATGCTCAACAATTTGCACAAGCCAATCAAATTAATCCACAAACTGGATTGACGCATACTGAAAATGCTTTATTGTCCAACGAGGAAAAAGCTATAAAACAAAGGCAACAGGGACGAGTATAATTTTACTTGTAATTATCCTAAAATAGTATATATAAGTCATGGGTGCTTTAGGGGCCCATTATTAACTGTCTAACAAAGGAGGTTATTATGACTGATCTAATAAATATCAATAAATTCCTAAATAACGCAATCGGCTTTGAAGATATCTTCAATCGATTCTCTTTGCTTAACCATTATAATAC
>LUQU01000035.1 GCA_001628005.1 SAR86 cluster bacterium REDSEA-S09_B4 | reverse complement strand
TTAGGATCGGAATGATCGCCCTCTTCTACATTAAGATTACCGTCATTTATATCAATAAAGAAATTGGTTAACCCTTCAATATTAATTTGGATACTTGCTTCTAACCCAGCAGCACCCTCAGCCACAAAAGATCCCTCAAGTTGTGTCTTTAGTTCATCAAAACCGGCCATACTTACTCCCTTTTTAAATAATTTGAGCTTTCCATCTTCTCAAATAAAATGCTTTTTAACCACTAACTTGGTTAAATAATAATTCAAACTGCAATAAGGGAAACTTTGAATGACTACAGAAGATCAGGAAGATTCTTCAAAAGAAGAATTTACTAATAGGATAAATAAACAAAAGGGTAGGATTTCTTCTGAATTTATAGAAGAGACTAAATACTTATCCCAAACTCAAAAGAACTCTTGGAACGAAAATGGTTTCATTCTTATTCCTAATTTTTATCCAGAATCCAAATGTGAAGAAATCAACCAAACTGTCATTGATATAGTGCGCTCGATGGTAGATAACTCTGAAGAATTTAATCATGCTTATATTGATGATGGACATATTGGGATAAGAGAAATGAAGCCTCCTGTTAAAATAGAAAATATAGAAGATGAAATGTCTAAGGTCTTCAGGCTTCACCAAAAAGGTATTTTTAATGAGTTTATAAAAAGAGAAGACCTTTTAGATATGCTTCAGGATATTTTGGGTGAAAATATTGATTGTTTTTTAAGTCAATTCATTTTTAAAAACCCTGGGGCATGGGGTCAACCCTGGCATCAAGATTCATCTTACTTTCCTTTTGATAGAGCACCACAGGTTGGAGCTTGGCTTGCTACTAGCCCTGCCACTGAAGAAAATGGATGTCTAGTAATCTTACCAGGATCACACAAAGAGCCTTTGCTTGAACATCTTCCAGACGATAGACCAGGATCAAACTATGGCTATACTGAAATAAAAGATCATGATTTTTCAAAAGAAACACCTCTGTTACTTCAAACCGGAGATCTACTTTTATTCCATAGTTTTTTGATGCATAAATCTTTCGACAATAAATCAAAACACAGAAGAACTGCTATGGTTTATCACTTTGCTGAAACCGGTACAAACTTTGGAGAAATAGATAGCCCAACAAACCAATGGATTTCAGTGAGAGGGAAAGGATTATCCTAAATATGAGATTTCTTAAATACGCACTTTATCTCCTAATTTTATTTATTTTTCTATACATCATTGCTGCAAAAGGAACTTTTGGTTCCCTACCAAAAGACGGTGAAATTTCTTTAGAGAAAAGACCTTTAATCCATTCTGAAACTGCCGAGCAAAAACAAATTTTTTTTGGGGACCTTCATGTTCATACTACTTTCTCTCAAGATGCATTCTTCTTTAGTCTACCTATGCTTCAGGGTGAAGGTGTACACCCACCTGCAGATGCATGTAACTTTGCTAGATTCTGTTCGGCAATAGATTTCTTTTCAATTACAGACCATGCTGAGGGTCTAACTAAGGATATGTGGGATAAGACAATCAAAGCAACAAAGTCTTGTAATTCGGTCTCATCAAGTCCAGAAAAGGACCTGATTGCTTTTGCTGGCTGGGAGTGGACCCAAATGTCAGGGGAAATGGGTAGTCCGGAAGATCATTACGGCCATAAAAACGTGATCTTAAAGGACTTGAAGAACCTACCTAAGGTTCCAATTGGTGCCGGCCTCACTGGCTTAGATTATATTTTAAAAAGCAGGATCACTCCTTCTTTAATGTTATTAGCTGACTTTCCACCTGAAAAGATAGATTTAGACTTTTTAGCTTACAGGAATGAAACCTACTCTATTCCGCCCTGCTCACACCTAGATGAAAAAGAAATACTTCAAAGAGAATGCAAAGAAGAAGCTTCAACACCGAGAGAATTGTTCAACAGGCTGGATGAACTAAATGTAGAAGCATTAGTTATTCCCCATGGAACCACTTGGGGAATCCATGCACCTGCAAACGCAACTATGAGTTCTCAGTTAACCGGTAATCAACATGACCCTAACAGACAAAGACTTTTTGAAGTTTACTCTGGCCATGGAAACTCTGAGGTTTATAAAGATGTGAAGCATTTTTTAAAAACCAGCGATGGGAAGAATATCTGCCCTGAACCAACTAAAGGATTTGAGCCTTGTTGCTGGCGAGCAGGAGAAATAGCAAAACAACAATGTCATCTTAAAGGCGAAGACTCATGTGAAGAAAAAGGTAATGAAATAAAACAAGAATTTGTTAATCGAATTACAGATATAACGCGATTTGGAATTATAGAAGGAGCTGAACCAGAAGATTGGTTGCAGTGCGGACAGATCCAAGATGAATTCTTGCCCGCTTATACTTATAGACCAAAGATGAGTGCTCAAGCAGCACTGGCATCTGAAGTTGCTTCCGATAATTCAGTGAATCGTTTCAAATTTGGGCTCATAGGCTCTACCGATAACCACAAAGCCAGAGCAGGATCTGGATACAAAGAGTTTGCTAGAAAGGCGATGGGTGATTCTTGGGGTGCTAAAAATAACTTAACTTGGTTAATTCCCCCAGAACGCGGAGCTTCTTTCTACTCTACCGGAGGCTTAGTGGCTGTTCACGCACAGGCATTGAATAGAGAAAATGTTTTCAATTCACTTTATAACCGTGAAGTCTATGCAACTTCTGGAGAAAGGATTTTACTTTGGTTTGATTTTATTCATCCCGTCTTGGGGAAAATACCTATGGGAAGTGAAATTTCTATAAAACAAACCAATCCAACTTTTTCGGTCACGGCTATTGGTTCATTTAAACAGGAACCAGGATGCCCGGATTATGTGCATACTTCTTTAGAAGAAGATGCAATTTCGAGACTTTGTCTAAATGAGTGTTATAACCCAACAAATGAAAGAAATAAAATAGATAGAATTGAAGTGATCAAAATAACTGTAACCAAAAATCTAGATAATTTAGACGAAGTTATACAAGATCCTTGGAAGGTCTTTAGTTGTATAGACAATGGTGAGGGCTGTAGTTTTCAGTTTACCGATTCCGAGTCTCTAAATGCTAAAGATGAAACCGTTTATTATGTCAGGGCAATACAAGAAGCTAGTTTAGCAGTAGGAGGTGATCCTTTAAGATGCGAGTTGGATGAAAACGGGGAATGCTTAAAGACAGTACCTTGTTACGCCAGTGGCCCTAAATTTAACCCCAATGATGATTGTTTAGCTCCCATAGGAGAAAGGGCTTGGTCTTCACCAATATTCATCACACACGAAAATCCTTCTTAAGAATGTTAGAATAAAAGCAAGGTTGAAACTTTAGTGGATTTTAACGGTAGTCACATCCTCTCCATAGACCAGTTTGATCGTTCAGACATAGACCAACTTTTTTCTGTTGCAAATGATCTAGAACCCTATTCCTTAAGAAAAAAAATAACGCGAGTTTTAGAAGGAGCCATATTAGGAAATATGTTCTTCGAACCAAGTACGAGAACCAGAATAAGCTTTGGGGCAGCATTTAACATGCTTGGAGGTGCAGTTAGAGAGACCTCTGAAGTTGGATCTTCATCATTGGTTAAAGGTGAATCATTACTAGATACGGCAAAAGTATTAAGCAGCTACAGTGACATCATAGTCATGCGGCATCCTGATGAAGGCTCAGTAAAGTCTTTTTCTGAAGCTAGCCGAGTGCCTGTTATAAATGGTGGAGATGGATCAAATGAGCACCCTACTCAAGCTCTTCTAGATCTATACACAATAAAAAAAGAGCTCGAAACTCAAAAGAAAACCATGGATGGTCTGCGAATAGCCATGGTTGGAGATCTAAAATTTGGTAGAGCAGCCCATTCTCTTATTAAAGCCCTTTGTCTTTACAAAGATGTGACTATCAACTTAATTTCCCCTGAAGAACTAAGATTACCTGATTCTTATTTAACCCTTCTAGACAAGGCCGGTGTAAAAATAATTCAATCTGAGAACCTAGAAGAAGGTATAGCCGAGGTCGACATAATTTACATGACGAGAATTCAAGAAGAGAGATTTAAAAACAAATCACATGCAAAAAAGTATAGAGGTCTCTTAAGTTTGAATAAAGAAATATATACTGCCAATTGCGAACCGAATACAGTAATCATGCACCCTCTTCCCAGAGACTCCAGAAAAGAAGCCAATGAACTTGATTCAGACCTTTACGAGAACCCCAACCTAGCTATATTTAGACAAGCAGATAATGGTGTTGTAATAAGAATGGCTTTATTTACTTTAGTTCTAGGCGTTGCCGACCAAGTTCATATGACTGCCAGAGACATTAACTGGCAAACCTCTAAACGCCACTAAGAGCTTGATTCAAATCCTCCAGAAGATCCACAACAGATTCTATTCCGACAGATAATCTAACCAATCCATCTTCTATGCCGAGGTCTTTCCTTACTTCAGTAGGAACTGAGGCATGTGTCATTATGGCTGGGTGTTCTATCAAGCTTTCAACACCACCCAAACTTTCAGCTAAAGCAAAAATCTTAGTTCTTTCAAGAAAAGTGGTCGCTGTTTTTAACCCACCTTTTAGAACTACAGTTATCATCCCACCAAATCCATTCATCTGTTTTTTAGCAATTTCATGATTTGGATGATTTGATAAACCTGGATAATAAATCTTTTCAATGGCTTCATGCTCTTCAAGAAAACTGGCTATCTCAAAGGCATTTTCGCAATGTTTTTCCATTCTTACCGCTAATGTTTTAAGACTTCTAAGTACTAAAAAACTGTCAAAAGGACTCATTATGGATCCTATGGAATTAGACAAAAAAGCTAACTGTTCTGCCAAATCTTCTCTTTCTTGGGAACTTACCACCAAGCCCCCAATAACATCAGAATGACCGTTTAAGTATTTAGTGGCTGAATGAAGTACTACATCAAAACCAAGGTTAAGAGGCTTCTGAACATATGATGAACAAAAGGTATTATCACAAACGCTTATCAGGTTATGTTTTTTTGCAAATGCACTGACTTTCTCTAAATCAACAATCTTAAGGAGAGGGTTTGAAGGAGATTCTACCCATATCATTCTTGAGTTAGGTTT
>LUQU01000034.1 GCA_001628005.1 SAR86 cluster bacterium REDSEA-S09_B4 | reverse complement strand
CAAGTCTTTTTTGACCAGGGTTTACGTCTGGCTTGGGGTTTTTATTTTCCAGAATCTATTGCGTCTTATCAGGAAGCCTCTCGCATGGACCCCAATCACCCAATGCCTTTTTGGGGCATGGCACATGCTATGGGACCAAATCCTAACTCACGCTATGCTCAGATGCCAGATGATCCAAAAGGCGAAGGCTTTAAAGCCATTAACAAGGCATTAGACCGAATAAATCGTGCCACACCACTAGAAGCAAAGCTAATTCGTGCACTTTACGTCTTATACGATAGCAAAACTATTCCTGACAAGGATAAGAGAGATCAAGCCTATCTGTCAGCTATGAGGAGTTTAAACCAGGAGTATCCTGATGACCCTGACATAGCAGCATTGTATGCCGCCAGCTATATGTCTATTAGGCGATGGGACTATTGGGACAAAGAAGGTAATCCCAAAGATGAAACTATTCCTGTTGCCGAAGCACTGGAGCACATCATAGCCCAAGACATTTCTCATCCAGGAGTGTTTCATTTACATATTCATTTAATCGAAGCGTCACTTAAACCTGAGCGAGCTTTAGTATCTGCTGACTCTCTTGAAGCCACAGTGCCGATTGTTGGACATGTGGTGCATATGCCTGCGCATATTTATGTCAGAGTAGGTCAATATTCTAAAGCCATTGAAAATAACATACGTTCTCAGGCAGTCGACAGACAGTTTGCAGATATTTGGGGAGATAATCCTTTACCTAACATTGGAACTTATCCACTGTCACACAAAATACATGCAGGACATGCATTCGACTTTGTTCGTTATGCAGCTACGGTTCAAGGTAACTATGAAACAGCCAGTAAATCAGCTTGGCGAATGGCCAATCGGATAACTAGCGATAACCTAATGCTCATGGGTGGGCAAAAGCGTGTTTCAGCCCCTTGGCTGGTGTTAAAGATTTTTGGTAAATGGGATGAATTGCTGGCCCTGACACCAGCTCATCAAGGGACACCTTACCTTGATGGCATCTGGTCCTATGCGCTTGGTAGTGCACTTTTAGCAAAAGGAAATATGGACTTAGCGGTAAAGGAGTTAAAGAAGTTAAAAGCGATTGCCGAAGCACCAAACGCAGATCAATATAGAGTTGGTGCCACCCCAGCATCAGCGGTGTTGAAACTAGCGGCTTACGGTCTAGAAGGAGAAGTGTTGATGGCTGAAGGTAATTTAACTGAAGCTATCAAAGCGTTTACTGCGGGTGTAGCCATTGAAGATGAAAACAATTATACCGAGCCACCCGATTGGGC
The DNA here is from genome assembly GCA_001628005.1 of SAR86 cluster bacterium REDSEA-S09_B4. Taxonomy (GTDB): domain Bacteria; phylum Pseudomonadota; class Gammaproteobacteria; order Magnimaribacterales; family Magnimaribacteraceae; genus AEGEAN-183. Next base: position 5,078 of record LUQU01000034.1, on the reverse strand, counting down.
TCAGCCTATGCGCCACTATTTGGGCTCTGCTCTCCTGAAAGCTGGCGAGCTGGAAGAAGCGGAAGTCGTTTATAGGCGGGATTTAAAATGGAATCAGAACAACGGCTGGTCTCTTTTTGGATTACATAAAGCATTAACTGCTCAGAATAAGAAAGACGAGGCACGCCAAGTTTATAATCAGTGGCAAGAAGCTTGGAACGAAGCGGACATCATTCTGACAGCTTCACATAAATAACTATCTACTAAGGCCTTCAGCTATATTTTTTAAGGTAGCATCTAATTTTTCTAGCCTGTATTGAGTCATTGAGTCAACATCAAGGTCTTCAAGTGGTAACTGAAGCCTATTGATTTGTCTGGCAAGTCGATTGCTACCACCTCCTTCCATCGCAGCATCAACTCGATCAAGTCTTCCTAAAATTATATTTACCGTATCTTCTTCTAGAACTTCATCTCGCATTAATTGATCTATGTAAGCACGGGCAACCAATGGTTTAGCTGGCCAAGTCATAGGTATTTGTTGTTGCGGATTAAAAAGTCGACGAGAACCTATCATTGGATAAGCAAGTTCAGCTGCCGCTATCTCATTTTCACTCACATACTTACTTGGAATAAGCTTTAGTATATCTAAGCCTCGTGTGATCTCAGTGCCGTAAATAGCGCCCTCGTAATAATAAACAGACCAATACCCGCCTGTTATCATTTCTTCCTCCATTATCGGCCCACGATCAAAGTATGCAATTTCGATGGGATTTGATGAATCAGTGAAATCGATCACAGAGATTCCACCTTGATACCAAGCTTGGACAAAGATATCGCGGCCTGGAATAGGTATGATCGAACCATTATGAGCAACACAATTTTCTGTTTCCAATTGTGGAGCTGGCATCTTGTAGTGACTTCTGAATTCGAGTTTCTCATCAACTATGTCATAAATAGCATCAGCACCCCAATTTAAAGGATCCCAAGCTCGACAACGAGCTCGACCACCACCACCCCATTCGTCAGTAAATAAAACTTTCGTACCTTCATTATTAAAAGTTGCAGAGTGCCAGTAGGCAAATCCTGTATCAGTTACTACGTCAATTCGTTTAGGGTTAATTGGGTCAGCAATATCAAAGAGAATGCCATTACCCGAACAAGCACCAGCAGCAATCTTAGCTGAAGGGAAAACCGTTATGTCATGACACTGATCAGTGATCTCCGTTTCTTGAGAATCATCACCATGATCGCCTCCACGCCAAAGACCAGCGAGAGTTCCTGTTTCAGGGTCAGCAAATACTGCAGGGCTATTAATAATCCGTGATTGCGAAGGGTCATTTACTGGTATTTCAATTACATCGATACGGAATAAGGCAGTGCGGTCATCACCTGGTATGTCTTCAATACATTGTTCGAGTTCTTCCTCATCACGAACCCTGCCAGTCCCGGAGTTATAAACTAGAATCTTGCCGTCTGGAGTAGGGCCTGTCACTACTGAATGTGTATGAGAACCGCGACAAGTTTGTACTGCACCCACTTGTTTTGGACGACTTAAATCAGAGATATCAAAAATACGTATTCCTCGGAAACGGTCAGGACTTGAATCTGAGGATACTCCCTGTAAACCGCAGTCAAGGCGGCCACGAATTTGCTCAACAGAATAAATTAGTAAATCTCCAACAATAGAAACATCACCTTGACCTCCTGGACAAATAACAGAGGTTATGAGATTTGGTGAGCCATTTTCCTTAATACGATAGATGTTGAAGCCGTGATAGCTCCCAGTGACTAGAATGTCATCACGGAAGGCCATATCTGTATTGGAGAAACTAAGCATTGGATAACGTCGACTTTTGGCATCCTCTTCAATAGATTGAACCTTCTCTTCTTTATCCTCAGCGTTTTCAGCTTCTTGCATATCCTCATCTTCATCCTTTTCTTCGGCCCCCCGTTCAGCAGGGTTTTCAGGGTCATAGAATCCCAGAGGCTTTCTTTGAGATTCCAAAAGCTGCATATTCAAAATAGCTTCTTCAGCATCATAAAGACCTCCAGTCAATCCAGCACGAGGATCACTTGAAAGACCTATGAGTAAGGCGTTCATTCGTTCAATTTCTACTGCTTGATCATTGGTGATATCAGAAGCAAATTCATTCAGAATAGGGTCATAGGTTGATCCTGGTTGATCTCTGAGTTCCTCTACCATTTCAATGGCTCCATCATGATGGGCAATCATCAGTGTTAAAAAAAGTCGGTCAAAATCTGTACTTTTGGAGTCAGCGAGTTCAGCCATCTCTTCCGGGGTTGCCATTCCAATCATGGTGTGATGAGTGTGTTCTGAGTGCTCCGCGGTGGGGTCGGGTGCTAACTCTTCACGTTCTTCTAACCAGCCTTGCATGAAACTGATTTCGTCTTTTTGCGAGACATCAATGCGTCCTGCTAAGTCAAGAATTGATTGATTATTGGTGCTTGGAGTAGCCAGTTCTGACATTAATAAAGCTTGATGATGGTGAATTATCATGTCTTGCATGAACTCAACGTCGGCAACCGTGTAAGAAGAATTAGCAATTTTAACTGCAGTTTCTGCATCCAGTTCTTGAGTGGCTTCTCCAGGAGCACCTGGTTGGAGAATTGGAACTTCGGATACGCTTACTGAAGGTATTACTAGGAAGCTTATAAAAGTTAATATAGATAGTGTTCTAAACAAATGGATATAAATGGTAGTTTTCAAAGGGTCCCCCTTAGTAAAAAAATTATACACACTTTTTTACTGTAAAATAATCTGTGTGGGAGGGGTGTCATTGCTAAAGATACCACAATCGTTCCGAGTATAAACAGGGCGCCTCCCATTAGTTTTTTGGAATGATTATTAGTAAAGGCCCCGAAACAGATTTAGTAACAGTCTTAGAGTTAATTCATACAGCTGTTAAATATACAAAGCCATTTTTAACCCTAGAATAATGAAGTTTAGTAGGCTTTTAATATTTCTGTTCCTTTTGCTCTTAATAGTTGTTTCTATATTTGGTCTGCAACCCTTTAAAACTTCAATAGACGCAGAAACAGCTTTAATCAAAGAAACAGAGTTTTATCAAACGGAGGTTCGCAGATTACCGGATGCATCTTATTTAGTTGCAGTGAGAACGCCAATGCCCGGTGTAAAGGCAGACATGGTGCGTTGGTGGTTTGCAGATTTTCTTAATACAACCGAGCATTACAGCTGGTGGCATCCCGAAGATCATGTATGGATGGACTGGGAAAATAAAAAGCCCGGAGAAGTCATAGGCTCCAGTCATTTAGTTCATGAATACATAGGCAGTGAATTGTCAAAACTTAGAATACAATTCATAAATTCTTCTGAATTCTTTGGTTTTGACCCCAATAATGAAGATACATTTGTTATTTGCGCGAGAGTGGGCCTACTTGAGGAAGAAATTAATACCGCAAAAATGTGTCACGTTGTTAGGAATACTAAGACTGGGGCAGAAATGAGGTCTCGTTTTTGGTTAGGACATGTTGCTAAAAGAGACGGAAACAAAACTATTAGATCTTTTGAGGGATTTGTAGGTAATATGGCCTTGGTAAGATTGTTTCTGATAGAACAACAAGTAAATCCAGAGGATTTAAAACGCCACGCTATAGAAGAAATGACGTATTTAGCAGAATTACTCCCATCTCTTTATGAATCAGAAAATGAGTACATCAACTGAAGAAGCTATAACCTGGACTTGCAAGTCTACTTGGAGAAAAGCAAGTGTTAATACTCTTTGGTGCTTATTGGGTTGTTCTATCGGGGACTTTGGAACTATATTTTTCTTCCAAATAACACAAATTCCTTTCCCTCTATTGTGGATTATGGTTTTAGCTATCATAAACGGATTAATTACTTCGGTTATGCTTGAAACTTATATTTTGTCTAGACAGATGGATCTCAAAAGTGCCTTCAGTACAGCGATGGGCATGTCGTTTATTTCTATGATTGCTATGGAAATAGCTATGAATGTAGTAGACGTGGTTTTTGCTGGTGGAATCTTGGTTTGGTCAGTTATTCCTCTAATGCTAGCAGCAGGTTTCCTTACTCCCTTGCCATACAATTACTACAGATTAAAAAAATATGACGAGTCATGTCATTAAATTAGTAAGTAGATATGAGCGGACACCACCACCATGCACCTGAAAGTGATAGGGGGCTGCTAGGCGCTGTTTTTATAAACATCTTACTAACCTTAGCTCAAGTTATTGGTGGAATAATTTCAGGAAGTCTATCTCTTATTGCAGACGCTCTACATAATTTAAGTGATGCTGCATCTTTAGGAATTGCTTTATTTGCTAGAACAATCGGTCGAAAACCTGCGGATAAGACTAAAAGTTTTGGATACCAAAGAGCTGAAGTTATAGCTGCTCTGATTAATTTAACTCTCTTAATTACTGTTAGTCTTTATTTAATCTATGAAGCAGTGTGGAGAATCGTAGAACCGCAAGTTGTGACAGGTTTAATAATTGTCGTGGTTGCTGGAGTAGCTTTTGTTGTGGACATGGTTACAGCTTTGATTACTTTTAGGATGTCAAAAAATAGTTTGAATATGAAAGCGGCTTTTCTTCACAACCTTGCTGATGCCTTAACTTCTATAGGAGTCATTATTGCAGGAGCTCTGATCTTACTTTACCAATGGTATTGGGTTGATACTTTGCTTACCTTTTTAATTGCAGGTTTTGTGTTGTGGCAGGGCATCATAATGCTGCCTAAAACCATTCATTTGTTAATGGAAGGAACTCCTGAGAATTTATCTTCTGATGAGATAAAAGCTTCTTTAGAAGAAGCTAAGGATGTAGAAGATGTTCACCATATTCATATCTGGAATTTAGATGAACATCGTATTGCTTTAGAAGCTCATGTGGTTGTGGCAACCAATGAATTGCAAGAGGTTGAAGTCATCAAAAGGAAGTTAAAGAAAATACTAAAAGACAGATTTAAAATTACACACTCAACACTAGAATTTGAGTATTTTAATGAATCAAAATAAAGATAATCTTGTTAAGGATGAGATAGAACCTTGCAAGTCTGATGCGCCACTTATTATCTACATTGACTTAAAGAGTCCCTA
>LUQU01000033.1 GCA_001628005.1 SAR86 cluster bacterium REDSEA-S09_B4 | reverse complement strand
TATACAAAGGGAACTTTTCCGGATAGTCATGCAATAGCAACCGCTAAAGCAACTTTTGACATAGACCGACCTACTATAACTGCAAATAACCCTGATTTAGACTTTGATCCTATTGATCCTTTTATTGATGTGGAAGGAAAAAGAACTTCTTATAGAGCAGGAGCTATTTATTTTAATCCTGCTGATGGTACTTATATGCGGTTTGATGGTCCTAGTGTTGAAACCGATTGGACAGACATTTCCGAGATAATTAAGTAGGGGGCTAAATGGTATCTCCTTATGATCCTAGAGTTTTAATCAAAGAAGAAAAAGATAGCGAAACAAGTCTAGCTGTTTCTTTAGCAGCAGGTGTAGGTTCAGGTTTAGTTAAAATTCCTTTAGGTTTAGCTTCTGTTGCAGCAGAAATTTATGATGCAGCTAGAGGAGAAGGATTAGAACCTGATGCCAGTGCCGTTGCAGCTTTAGAAAAATTCATTGATGAAACCGTTGTGGGTCAAGTTGTTCAAGGACTAGAAGACAAAGCAAGAGATACTGCGGCTGGAAGAATTACAGAAGCTTTAGTGCAGTTAGGATTTCCTGCTGCCAAAGGAGCAAAGATAGGTTTAGGTATTGCTAATAAAACTATTCAAGCTATTCAAAAAGGAAAACGATTTTCTTTAAAAAATAAAAATACTTTAAACGCAATGCAAAGAGCTAGCCGCTTAAACAAGCAAGCAAGAGTTGGAAGATTTGCAGCAACGGCTACAGGTGGCGCTGTCGGTGCAGCTATGGTTTATGATGTGGAGGACATCGGAACGTTTGGAGATGTATGGAAAGCATTACCTACCGAACTCGATAGAGATGCAAGAGATGAACCCTCCGAGGATGCATTAAGAAGATTGCATAACAGAATGAATTTTTTAACCGAAGGAGTTTTACTGGCTCCCTTCGCCTATGGAGCTGGAGCTGTTGGATCTAAACTTGCTAAAAAAGGAAAAGAACTTGCTTTTAATAATTCAAAAATTGATCGTATAATTGATAAATATATTGGAGCACCCTTCAGAGCCAGAGGTAAAAAATCTCAGGAGATGTTTGAAGCGGCTATGAGAGTAGAAGGTCAAAAGGGAGCGGCAGCCATTAGAGCCAAAGATATTGTTAAAGATATCGATCAGTCTTTTAAAAGTATTTTTGCAAAATCTAAAGATGCTGCAAGCAAAGTTAAAAATCAAGATAAATTGATTACAGAGATGGATAATCTCTTAAAATCTGGAACGGATAAAATTGGCAGAGACCGAGAAGGTCAAAAAATAATGTTTCAAAGTTTTAGTCCACAGGCATTAAAAAGATTTAAAAGTTCTTTAGATAACATTGGTGTTAGTAAAAAAGACGCCGATCAATTAACATCGACTTTACTTAAAACAAGGCAAAACTTTAACGAATTTAAAACACAACTTCTTAGAAGTGGAAATATTACTAAGGTTGATGAATTTAATGATCTAATGACTCAACGATTAAAAAGTACTTTAAGCACTGACTTTGGAGTCTTTAGAAAAAAAGGTTTATTTAATCTTCAAGCATTTAAACCAACAGCCGAATCAATCAATGAAACTAAAGAAGTTTTCAAACGATACGCAGCCTCTAATAAGAATCCAAGAACGGGGAAACCCTATGCGCTTTCAGATGCTGAAGCAGAAGAAATGGTCATGAGGGTTGTAAGCAAAGTTAAAAGAGATCCAATAACAGGTTCACCAAAATTTAAATATGAAGATTTAAATGCACTGGCTGATGGAGCTACTCAGGAATTTAATATGGCTAAAGCTTTAGCTGCAGATAAATTTGAACCTGGAGACTTAATTAAATCCAAGGCGGATATTGATGCTTTTAGAAAACTCTTTGGTGAAATCAAAGATGCAAGACGAACGATTGTTAATACTATGGAAGATCTTTCCAGCATTGCGGCTAAAAATAATTATTATAACACGATTGCTAAAACCTCTGATGATTTGATCAAAAAAGGTCAAAGAGGAATTGTTTATGAAACACCTCGAGCTGCAAGACAAGGTCTACCTAATCGAGATATTATTTTAGATAAAAATGGACTACAGATTAAATCTACTTTACCCGAAGAGTTATATGTTAATCCTTTAAATGGAAAATTTACCTCTGAAGAATGGAAAGCGGCTTTAAACTTTGCTGAAAAGATGCCTTTCGATGATTTAATGAAATCTAACCTTTACCGTTATGCCTTTGCTATCCCGAAAGGATTAGCTCAAGTTTCAAAAACCGTTTTAGGTCCCTTTACTCACTCAAGAAACTTTATGAGTGCAAGTGCATTCAGTTTAGCAACCGGTAATTTATTTAAAAATCCTGTGACTATATTAAAGAATGCAAGACAGTCTTTTAAAACTATACAGCCTCAATTAATTTATCGAAATCTTCCTGAAGATCAGGCTTTCTACAGATTTTTATTAGATGAAGGCGTGGTTAATTCAAGTTCAACCTTTCAAGATGTACAAGGACTATTAAAAGATATTGCAAAAGGTGGAGATGTTATTGAACGTGTCTTTGGTAAATTAGGCAAACGAATGAATAGACTCTTCAGGGGAGCTCAAGATTTATACGTTGCCGAAGATGATTTCTTTAAAATTTATAACTACCTTGCAGAATCTGATAGTCTAGTAAACGCTTATCGTTCAGCTGTGAATAAAGGTTTAATGAAAAGAATGCCAAACTCACTTTCCATAGCGAAAGAAGCAGCCGACATTGTTAGAAATACAGTTCCTAATTATGCATATGTTTCAAGCTTCTTACAAGGACTAAGAAGGTCTCCTCTTGGAAACTTCGTATCGTTTCCTGCAGAAATTATCCGTACATCTACGAATATCGTACAAAGAGGAATCAGAGAAGCAAAAGATCCTATTAAAAGAGGAATAGGAATTAGAAGACTTGCTGGTTTTGGAACAGCAGCCGCGGTTATACCACCTGCAGTCACAGAAATATTTAGAGGTCTTTATGGTGTGGGAAGAGATCAAGTAGAAGCTGTTAGAGACTTTTTACCAGAATGGTCTAAGGATGATACTGTTGTGGTAACCAAAGATAAAGAAGGAAACTTCTATTCTAATAACTTCAGTCACGGTTTTGCTTATGACACCATTACCAATCCCGTACAAACGGTTGTCTCTAATGTAGAAGCTTATGATGAAGAACCTTTAATGAGAGGTTTTATTGAAGGAGTGTCAAGAGGTTTTTCAAAACTTGTTGAACCGTTCGTTAGTGAATCCATTTGGCTACAAGCAACACAAGATTTAATTGCAAGAGCAGGACGAACCAAAGAAGGTAAAAGACTTTGGAATCCAGAAGAACCTGAAGGTGATAAAGCATGGAAAGGCTTAAAGCATTTAGTTGAAGCCGTTGCACCTTTCTCTTATCCACAACTTAAAAGATTATACATTGCAAAAATGTTTGGCAGAGATCCAGAAACAGGGCGAGAGTATTCGTTCTCGGGTGAGGCTGCAGGATTTTTAGGATTTAGAAATGTTAAAATGGATATTCCTGAATCGATGAGTTATAAAATTACTGATTATAATACCGCGCTCCGTAATTCACGAGCCTTTTTACCAAGACCTAGAGGAGAGGTGGATCCTGCTGATATTTTAAAAGGTTATATTGATGGTAATAGAGCTTGGTTTAGAAACATGCAGAAAATGAAGAAGAGCGTGGAGAACATGAAAGCCCTTGGTTATAGCGACAGAGATATTTTTGAAATCTTTGAGAGAAGAAATCAGAAAAAAGATTTTGAATATTTAAATAAAGGAGTTTTCAAACCTTTCGATTTACCTAAAGGTTTAATAGAGGAATATATAAGAAATGCCGAAGATAAAGGTTATGTTAACCCAATGACAAAAGATCTTTGGCTAGAGATTAAACAGATACAAAAAGAATTAAATGGTTTATCTTTAGAAGGTGATTATCCTGAAATAGGTGAACCAGCTGCTCCGGTATTTGATCCAACAAGAACGGGCCAAATTGAAACGCCTCAGGTGAATCCAGAATTAGTACAAAAACCCATGAGCGTGGACATGAATGTCATGAATACTGGCTTGACACCGACGGAGCAAGCTTTATTATCCAATGAGGAAAAGGCAATTCGACTTAGACAAAGAGGAATAGGATAATGGCAATACCAGACACAGATCAATTTAAATCTTTTATTAGAGAAGGACAAGCAGGATACGAAGCTCCTTTGGGACAACTAGGAATAGTAGAGCCAGGCAAAGTAAAATATGATCCAAGACACCATAGCTATGCTCATGATCTTTATCAATATTATTTAGGTGGAGGAATGCCTCCGGCTGGAGCAGCAGGAATCACGACTCAAGTACCAGGGACCACGGTCCAGGGAACAGGCGGAGGTGTCGGTGGAGCAGGA
>LUQU01000032.1 GCA_001628005.1 SAR86 cluster bacterium REDSEA-S09_B4 | reverse complement strand
TAAGCATTGATGGTTATATACAAACATTACCACCTGATAATGATCTTCCAACCAGTTGGACCAAACGAGAAAATCTAATTTATTTAGATGGTATGAGAACCGGTGACATTACAGAATGGGTAAACGAAGAAGGAAACCGTACACACTTCACCTGGAGAAAGAAAGATAAGGACGGAAATAAGAAACTTATACCATTTACTTATTGGTCAAGAACTCAAGATGGAGAAATAATAGGGGTATGGAAGACTAGAGGTTGGTTAGGTAAGAAATGCTTTCATAAGAGCAATAAAATTCAAGACAGCGAACTACCATTACTCGTTGCTGAAGGAGAAAAATGTATGCACTTTGCAGAAAAAGATCCTTTTCTTTCCAAACATTATTTACCAACTACTTGGTGGGGAGGTGTTGAGCAACTCCCAGACTACAACTATGAAATATTTAAAGACAAAGAAGTTATCTTATGTCCCGACAATGATGGTCCAGGAAGAAAAGCAATGCACTTTATTGCCTATCAACTAATCACAAAAGGAATAACTACAAAAATAAAATACTTTAATCTTGCTGAAAAATTTAAAGAGAGTTTTCCAACAGCCTGGGATATAGCTGATGAGTTTCCAAAGAACTATAAACTGGAGAAGGTATTAGAACCAGGATCTATGTTTATAGCTGACTTTTCATCTATTAAAGAGGATCAACTATGGAAAGAAATAGAAGATGACGAAGTAAAAAGAACGGAGAAGGAGGTAGCAAAGAATATATCCAACTCCCTTTGTTATGTTATGGCTAATGACATGTTTAATAGACTGGGTACAGCAGACTTTTATCAGGCCAAACAGTTAAACAATTATCACAAACACCAGGTCAAGAAAGGTTCCCTAACAGATATTCTTCTGAAGGATCCGGAGTTTGCTAAAGCTGAAACTTTTATAACAAGTGCTAAATTCAAACCTGGCCTTGTAAATATAACTAAACCAGGAATGATACCGTTAATACGACAAGGAGTAGTATTAAATATTTATATTCCTAACCACCTCACTGAAAAACAGGGTGATGTTAAATTTCTAATAGTTTTTTTTATCTGGCTTGTAGGCGAGGCAAAGTGGAAGATTATTGAACAATGGATCGCTTACTTGCTCCAATATCCAGGGGAAAAGATAAAATGGGCCATAGTGTTAGTATCAGCAATAGAAGGAGTTGGAAAAGGTTTACTAGCAAGAATACTTTCCAGAATACTTGGAATTGAAAATGTAAATGAAAATGCAAATTACAAACACTTAACAAACACACACAACACACTTTTAGTTGGAACCCAGGTAATAGTTTTAAATGAAGTATCTCTAGGGGACTTTAAGAGTAAAGCCGAGGGGACCAACACACTTAAGAACTTTGTTGCTGATGATTATTACTCTTGCAACTTTAAGAATAAACCAATGGTAAAGCTACCCAACCTCACATGTTTTCTCCTATGTTCAAATGATGTGCGAGTAATTAATGCTAACCAGGGTATTAGAAGATATTTCTTTTGTAATATTGACAAGACGGAAGAGGAAATAATCCAAAAGACTGATGAAGGTTTCTTCAAAAGAGCTTGGGACTTTGTTGATAGTGATGAAGGAGCTAGAGCCTTAATCCATTATTTTAAAAGAGAGGTAAACATACCCAACCCAGATATCTTTAAAGCCAGAGCTCCTATTACAGAGGATTTAAAAATATTAATAGAAGAAACTAAACACCCGGTCCAAAAGAAATTAGAATGGGATCTTAATAGACCAGATTATATAAATAGAAAAATATTTAATAGCTCTTGGTGTGGAATAATAACCTTTGATGAACTCAACGAAACTTTAAGCACGACCAAAGATACTTATGACCACAGTAGATATGACTGGGGTAGTTATGGTGATGACGCACTATATAAATTCTTGGCCTCCAACTGTATTAGATGGAACAATGGACAGACCACTAGACAAATTAGTATTAGCGGAATTAAACACAGATTTTACTTATTAGACGATACAAGGTGTCCAATGCCGGGTAAGAGTTATAAAGATTTAAATCCAAAAGATATTGAAACTATTTATAAAGATTATTCAAAGATCAAAGAAACCATTGAGGACGAAGAACCTAGTTATAAAAAAGCAAAAGAACAAATAGACGGTTGGAAAAGAGCTTTTGACCAAGAGATTGAGAGTTGGATAAAAGGTGCCTCTAAAGATACAAAAATTGCTAGAAACTTCCTCAAAGAGTTTAAAGGTAAAACTGTTGACCAAGTTTGGAAAGAAATAGAAAATGGAACAATTAAGATAACGGAAAAAGGTCCACTTGACCGTTTAACCCAGATTAGATCCTTCCAGGCAACCATTAAAAGAGGAATAAGAACACCTTGGCAAATTCTTGCAGACATAGGAGGCTACGCAAAGAAACTTAATGGAGCCAGTATTGAACCAAAGAAAACACTAGAGGACGAAGAAATTCATAAAGAGTATATGACAAAACACCGACCCCCTTCGTTAGATTTATAATGAAACAAATTAGTAGAAGAAGAAAAGGAAGGAGATTACAAAATCTAGTTAGGACCAAAATATTACAAACCTTTGATATATTAAGACCAACAGATGTAAGTATAGCAAAGACCGGGGAAAACGGTGCAGACATTAAGTTAAGTAAGATAGCAAGACGGATCTTGCCCTACCAGATAGAATGTAAAAATCAGGAGAAGTTTGAAACTCTTTATAAGTTTTATAATCAAAGTAAAAGGCATGGAAAACTTGAACCGGTGCTGGTCTGTAAAATGAATGATCGCCCCCCAATCCTGGTCATGGATTTGGATCACTTCTTTGAGATTATAAAAGACTAACAACTCACCTAACTCGCCCAACTCACGCAGTTTGACTTTTGAAAACGGCCACCCAATATTCCCTTCTTCGTGTTCTACTAAAGGGGTGAGATGGTTGAGATGGTTGAGACGGCCTAAAGTATTGCAACAATGGGTATTCAGAGTTATTAGTTGGTATGACAAAATTCCTCACAGCCAAAGAAAAAGCAGATGAGCTGGGTATCACAACTTCCGGTCTTGCTAAAACCCGGCACCTGTATAAGCACATTAAAAAGTCTCCAAGAAAGTATCTGTACTTTAAGGAGGAGGACCGTCCATTTAAGCCTGAGGTTCCTGATACTCCAGTTATTTCCAGATACCGGAGAAGGAATGTCCCCTTTGGTCAAACTAACTACTCCAAAGCCCCTGGGGGATCTGGGGAGAAACTCAAGGTGTTAAACCAAATGAGAGCCAAAATGGCACTAGAGGGAAGGATCCCTAAAGAACATCAAGAGGCTTACAATGAGGCAGAGGCTTACCACTTGGAAAAGAATTATTTAAAAATTAATGAAGAAAAAAGAGCAAAGCTCCAACATGAATTATTACAGAATGAAGAGAGGGCTCGTAAACAAGATCCTGGCAGATATGTTGTGATGAACCCAAGAACCCCTTTGGTAAATCTCCAGACCCCTTGGAGAACTCTTTTCCCCCAGGAAAAATCTGAATATGATAAAGCTCTTGAAGAACTCCAGGGAGACACTAAAGATAAATCTATATACTAAAGCAGTTGAGGGAAAGGGGTCATGATACTTTACAATATGTACTGAGTGATTATATTGAAGGTTCATTAATAATAATACCTCCTGTAGTCGGGTCCGTTTCTAAATGGTGCCCAACACTGAGTTGAGATCCGGCTTACAGGTTTTCCTTAAAATCATAGACAATACCTGGACCCTATTTTATTATAAATAATATGGAACTCTGGATGGTGATTGTTTTGGTATTGTGGACAGTAGGAATGATGGTAGATTAATTTATGGATTGATTTATTA
>LUQU01000031.1 GCA_001628005.1 SAR86 cluster bacterium REDSEA-S09_B4 | reverse complement strand
TTGCTGTTCATCAGTTAATTCCACCTCTCTTTTGGTGTATACCTTATCTGGTAGGTCAAGGCAGTCTTTCTTCAATATACGGTATGAATGAGGAGATACTAATTTTCCCAACTGTGACAAATTCTTGAACTTGACAATTTTCTGGTACTTATGTGTTCCACCTGCGGCATTCGCTGTAATAACAACAGCATAGCGTGTTCTAAATGCATAATAACTTTGTTGGCCTAATATTTCAGGATCAAGGAAGTCCATCTGCGCCCATAAATCCATGGGTGACTGTGTTACTGGAGATCCTGTCAATATTCTTCTGTATTTAGCCTCTCTGGATAATGATAAAATATTCTTAGTTCTTTTTGCCTTAGGGTTCTTGATAGTTGTGCTTTCATCAACAATCATCATTGATCTTCCAATTAAAAATAAGGCAGCTTGTTTTAACCCTTTAATTGTCGATAATGCTTCAACATTCATGACAAATATTTTTAATTTATAGTCATTCATCCTAAAGTGTCTTAATTGCGCTTTATATTTCTCGCTGTTTGATGGCTTCCACGCCAAGACTTCTTTTTCCACATAATCCGGAACATGTATGGGTATTTCCTGATCTACCCAGTTCATATATGTTCCTTTCGGAGCGATAACTAGTAGTCTATCAATTTTTCCTTGGTTATATAAAATGCATGCATTATCCAATGCTATTTTAGTTTTACCAGTTCCCATTTCTGCGAATATGGCAAATGATTCTTTATTCCAGCACCTTTTTAATGCATCTTTTTGATGCTCGTATGGCTCAGTTTTAAATTTATACATTTTATATTTCTTTATTCTTGCTTTTAATTATATCATATGTTATAATACAAATCAAGAAATAATAATGACAGTTTATATACCACAAGTAATGGACTATAATGTTCGCTCTGCTGAAAAGTTTGGTGAATTAAAAGTAATGTTACCGGACAGAAAACAAATGGTTTTAGCATCCGGTCCACTTACTTTTAAGTTACAACAGGAAATGAAAAATTTTTCTGATAAAGACTACTTGCTTTTAATCGGTGATCCTGCTATAATAGCAGTTTGTGGCGCAATTGCTGCAGATGTAAACAACGGTAGATTTAAAGTACTTAAATGGGACCGCAACGATAAAAAATATTACGATTTAGAAATAGATTTGAATCCTAAAATTGAAGTCAGAAGTTCTGATCGTGTAGATGAGGAGGGACGTAAGGTTCTTCATATTGAGGAAATAAACTTTTTAAAGGATAAATAGAATGAATGAGTTAGTAAAGCAAATGCAAGAAGATGCTGCCAGCATACCTGCTAATAATTTAGAAAAGATTGGTGCGGTAGCAAATGATATTGCTGATACGCAAGAAGAAATATCAAAAATAAAAGAAGATTTAAAAAAGAAAGAAGACTATCATAAAAAATTATCACAAGAAATTTTACCAAGTCTTTTTTCAGAAGTAGGATTATCAGAATTAAAATTAGCTGATGGCAGAAAAATAAAAGTTTCCGAGTATTTTACGGCTACTCCCTTAGTGGAGAACAGACCTAAAGTATTCAAATGGTTAAGAGACAACGGATTTGGGGATTTAGTAAAGAACCAAGTCACTTGTAGCTTTGGAAGGAATGAAGATGAGAAAGCTAGTGGGCTTATGTCAGACCTTAGTGATAAGGGACTAGAGCCTGCGCAACGCGAGTGGGTCGAACCTTCCACCCTCCGCGCTTTCGTCCGTGAGCAATATGAAGCAGGTGTAGAACTTCCTATGGATCTTCTTGGCGCTTTTGTTGGTCACAAAACAACAATTAAATCTGAATAGAGGAATTACTAATGAATAAATCAGTAAAAACTAAAGAAAATGGCCTCGATCTTGCAGTAATTGCAGAAGACGCCAAAAAAATGAGTGGATTTGGTTCGCTTAATCTGGCAAGGGATACTGCTATTCCTTACATTAGCATTTTGCAGACATCAAGTCCTCAAGTCAATCCTTCCAAGGCGGAATACATAGAATCTGCTAAGGCAGGACAACTGTTTAACACAGTTACACAGGAAACTTTTGACACCGTTGAAGTCATTCCTGTTTTCTACCACTTAAAATATGTTGAGTGGAAACCTAGAGAACAAGGTGGCGGATTCATTGCATCACATGATGCCGATAGTGGAATCATAGGACAGACCACACGTGATCCCATGACCAATAAGCAAATATTGCCTAACGGTAATAATATTGTTCAAACAGCATATCATTATGTGTTAATATTAAATAACGCAGGATACCAAAATGCTGTGATTAGTATGGCTTCAAGTCAGCTTAAAAAAAGCAGACGTTGGAACAGCTTAATGCTGTCACAAAAAATAAAGGGTCCATCTGGGATGTTTACTCCTCCTACATATGCGTTTACTTACAAACTATCAACTGTAAGTGAATCTAATGACAGAGGAAGTTGGTTTGGGTTTTCTATTGAAAAAGGTGAACAAGTTTCTGATCCTACTATCTATGGTGAGAGCAAAGCGTTTGCTCAATCTGCTTCTAGTGGTTCAATTGAAGCTAAGCCAGAAACACCTAAATTAATATCCGACAAAAAACCCGAAACCAAAGAAAATAACGAAGATATACCATTTTAGGTAGTTTTCGGAACTTGGAGGTTTCGTGGAAGTTGAAAAATTTAAATCTATATTCGAGGGTTTAGATATAGCTTATGGTCAGCACCAACCTAATGGTTCGCGTGCTGACGGTAAGCAGCAAGGTAAATCATATATTGTTAGACAGGAGGTAACACATGAGCTCTGGCAAAAACATCTGGAGGGGGAGGGTCCGTCTCTTGGCATTATTCCTATTAGGGCTGATAATACTACTAAGTGGGGATGCATTGATATTGATAGCTATCCTCTGGATCATCGTGCTTTATTCACGAGGATCAGAAAATTAAAAATACCCCTGGTATACTGTAAGTCAAAAAGTGGTGGTGCACATTTATTCCTATTTTGCACAAAAACCATGTCATCAAAATTAGTAAGAAATAAATTAACGGAAATAAAATCTCTCATTGGTCATTCAACAGCAGAGGTATTTCCCAAGCAATCAAGCATATCACTGGAAAAAGGCGATCTTGGTAATTTTTTAAACCTGCCATATTATAATGGAAATAAGTCAGTGAGATATGCGCTGAAAGAAAATGGAACATCAGCAACATTGGAAGAGTTCTTTGAAATATACGAAAAGAATGTGGTAGAAGATTTAGATACCATAGCATCACCAGAAGTTGAAGTTATCAAGGATGGGCCACCGTGCCTACAAGCTTTGTGTAGTCAAGGATTTCCCACAGGGACACGTAATAATGGTCTATTCAACATTGGAGTTTATTTAAAGAAGTTTGATCCCGATAATTGGGAAAAATTATTAGAAAAGTACAATCAAAAGCACATGAACCCACCACTTGATTCTAAAGAGGTGGTAGTAGTAGTTAAAAGTTTACAAAAAGGATATCAATATAAATGTAAAGATCAGCCTATTGTTTCTTTCTGCAACGTCAATGTTTGCAAGACAAGAAAGCACGGAGTTGGAGCGGAGAATGTATCACAGCAGTTGGGGGCATTATCCAAACTGGAAACAGTTCCGCCCATATGGTTCCTGGAAATACCCACTGATGACAACGAAGATGATCTTAAAATACAGTTATCAACAGAAGAATTACAAATACAAACAAAGTTTCAGAAGAGGGTCATGGAGGTACTGACCATGATGCCTCCTTTGATGAAGTCGTCTGATTGGCAACAACTGGTTAATAGTAAGATGCAGAGCGCATTACGCATTCCAGTGTCAAGCGACGGGTCTGTGTCCGGACAGTTTTTAGCTCACCTCCAGGAGTTCTGCACTGGAAGGGCACAGGCAGCGACAAGGGATGAAATACTGTTACGCAAACCTTGGACAGAAGCTCTTCCGGAAAAAAATGAAAAGACGGGAAAGGAAGAAGTCATCACACGCACCTATTTCAGGCTCGTTGACCTTCATGCCTATCTCATTAGAAATAAATTTGGTCAGATCGTGGCGGAACTGCGTGGCATAAACGGAATACATAAATTTTGGAAACTGAAGAACAAAGGGGTAAACACATGGGGTGTTCCAGTATTTGACGATCAGGATTCAGACCATGAAGTGAGGAAACAAGATGCAACACCTTTCTAAATCAAAAAGAAATGTAACTGACTTAAGATATGTGGAATCAGAAAAAGGATATTTTAATAATATATGGCAATCCATTAGGTTTAGGGGTGTCGCGTATAGTATTAAAAACAGGGATCACCTTTTAGAACTGTGGAACAAACATAAAAAAGAATATGGTCCTCATTGCAGATATACTGGAGTTGAACTTACTACTAAACGTTCCACTGGTGAAGGTTGGAAAAGAAGCAGACCTACTAATATATCCGTTGACCGTGTAGACCCTAGACTTCCTTATGAAGAAGGAAATATTGTCTTTTGCGCATGGGAATTTAATAACAGAAAAAGTGGTGTCACACCTGATGATTGTAAACGAATACTGGAAGTATATGAGGAACTATATGCCAGAAGTTAACATTATACTAGGGCCTCCAGGTACAGGCAAGACGGAGAATTTACTGCGGATAGTGGACCGGGAATTAAAAAAAGGCACTGCTCCTAACAGAATTGCTTTTGTCAGCTTTACTAATAAAGCAACCGATGAGGCACGAGAAAGAGCTACGGATAAATTTAATCTTACCGACAATGATTTTCCTTACTTCAGTACGCTTCATGCTTTTGGTAAAAGACAGCTTGGCATGAGCAAATCAGAAGTAATGGACAGCAAGGATTACAGGGAGTTCGCTGATAATTATGGTGTTGAATTAAAGATGGTTAACATTGACTGGGATGGAAATGGAATTATTACCACAGACAATAAATATTTAAAGGATATAACTAAATCAAGAATGCAAGGATTGGAGTTGGATGATTATTACAACAAGGCTAATTTAGATTATCCGTGGCATAAATTTTTATGGGCGCAACAATCTTTAGAGGAATATAAGCAGCAAACTGGAAAATGTGATTTCACTGACATGCTGTCACAGTATGTGGAATTTGGTCCTACTCCTCCGTTAGATGTAGTTATTGTTGATGAAGCACAGGATCTTACTAAATTACAATGGGATATGTGCACTAAAATGTGGAAGGATGCCAAAAGAGTTTACGTAAGCGGCGATGATGATCAGGCTATTTTTAGATGGGCCGGAGCTGATGTAGAACATCTTATAAAGTTGAAAGGAAAACAAAGTGTTTTAAAACAATCACATAGGTGTCCAATAGAAGTCCACAAGATAGCGCACGAGATAGTGACAAGAATTAGGGATAGAAGAGAAAAGGAATGGAATCCACGTGATGAAAAAGGATATGTTAATTTTCACACTTATCCTGGTAGTGTGGACGTAAGTGAGGGAAAATGGCTTATACTTGCGGCATGTAAATACATGTTAAATGATTTTGAAGAAGAGTTACGATATAGAGGACTGCCCTACACCAAATATGGCAAGCATCCAGTTGATGAAGATCTGCTCAGAGGGATAGATGCATGGAATAGGTTAAACGATCTTGACGAAGCTATATCTTATAACGAGGTTAAAGCAATCTACTCAAACTTAAAAAGTGGAACTGGTGTTGCAAGGGGTTATAAGAATCTTCAGACAGTGGAGGAAGGAAAATCATATAATGTAGAGGAACTGGTAATGCATCATGGATTGCTCAACACAGGTGTTCCATGGGATGTAGCATTCAATACAATAGGGGATCAAGATAAATCATACATAATGTCAATGGAGAAACATGGTGGTTTAAATGCTGATGCAAAAATAAATTTAAGCACTATACACATGGCTAAGGGAGGAGAGTGTGATAATGTGGCTCTTATGACAGGTCTATCACGAGCTAATAGAGACGAGATGGAAATTAATTCCGACGATACAAACAGAACTTTTTATGTAGGCGTTACGCGTGCAAAAAAATCACTGCACGTGATTAAATCAGGATATGGAGATTTCATAATATGAAAAAAGAAGAGATATTACAAAGAGCTTCTGAATTAGTCAGCAGCAAAAGAGAAGAAACACATGGAAATGCTTTTAAAAATCATGCACAAATAGCTGATTTATGGAGTGTATTTTTAGACGATAAACTTAAACCAATGAAGGAGATAACACCTGGTGACGTAGCAGTCATGATGTGCCTATTAAAGATTTCTCGCTCCACCATGGGCGATTTTAACATAGATGATTTTGTCGATGGTGCGGCATACATGGCAATAGCAGGAGAGATGAACGGGACGAAATAAAATCAGAGTGGGTGCATCCAACTGAATTTCCTTCAATGAAAGGAAAAAAGGTAGTTGCTGTTGATCTAGAGACATGTGACACTGATCTTATTAAAATGGGTCCAGGGTGGCCTAAGAAGATTGGTTCGGTTATAGGAATTGCAATATCTAGTGGGGATTTTACAGCATACTATCCTATTGCCCATGAGGGTGGTGGAAATATGGATAAGAAACATGTCATAAAATATATAAAAGAAATATGTGAGGATGAGTCCATACAAAAAGTATTTCATAATGCACAGTACGATATTGGGTGGCTTAGTGTTTTGGGAATTGAAGTTAAAGGATACATACATGATACCATGATTGCTGCTGCTCTTTTAAATGAGAATAGATATGCCTATACCTTAAATAGCATTATAAAAGACTACTTGGGTGGTTTTAAAGACGAAAGAGTTCTTAAAGCTAAGGCAGAAGAATTAGGGCTAGATCCTAAAGCTGACATGTATAAAATGCACGCATCATTTGTTGGAGAGTATGCAGAGGCAGATGCTAGATGGACGTGGCGATTACACGAGCGTTTTATAACAGAAATAGAAAATGAAGATCTCACTAGAGTATATGATATGGAATGTCGTCTCATACGTGTTATTTTTAACATTGGAATGTCGTCTCATACGTGTTATTTTTAACATGACTAGACGTGGTGTTAGAATTGATATGGATAAGGCTTACGCACTTAAGAAAAAATTAAATAACAAGGAAAAAGTTTATCTAAAAAGAATAAAGGACATTACAGGATTAAATGTACAGGTGTGGGCCGCACGTTCTGTTGCTGAAGCTTTTGATGGCGCTAATCTAGAATATCCTCGCACTGAACTTGGTGCTCCAAGCTTTACACAAACTTTCCTTGAAACACACCCACACGAGCTACCTAGAATGATAACTAAAGCAAGAGTTTTAAATAAATTACAAGGGACCTTCATTGATGGTATTTCAAGATATATTCATGAAGGAAGGCTGCACGCACATATAAATCAAATAAAAGGGGATGCGGGAGGATTTGTGGGTGGAACCGTAACAGGAAGATTTTCCATGTATGCTCCTAACTTACAGCAAATGCCTATAAGAAGTGAATTTGGATCAGAGTTAAGAAAAATATTTATACCGGAAGAAAGTGAAGATTGGCTCTCAGCTGACTACTCACAACAGGAGCCTAGAATACTGACTCATTTCGCAATTAAAAATAAGAACGAAGGGGCAACAGATGTCAAGTCTGCCTTTGTTAAAGGACTTGACTTTCATAAACAAACAGCTGAAATGGCTGGTATTCCTAGAAGATTAGCTAAGACGATTGGGCTTGGAGTTATGTACGGAATGGGTTATAAAAAACTAGCGGTGGATTTGGATATTAGTCCAAAAGAAGCTAAAGCAATGCTCAATCAATTTAGGGAAAAGGTTCCTTTCATGCAAGGAATGCTTGAAGCAGTCATGCACAGAGCCAATAAAGTAGGATCAATAAGGACCTATCTTGGAAGAAGGTGTAAATTTGATTTATGGGAACCTAACTGGTTCGAAATGGATCCTGTTACAAAACAGCCAGTATTCCATAAGGCTTTACCCCACAACGAAGCTGTAGTTAAATGGGGTGGTTCTATTAAAAGAGCCGGTACATACAAAGCTTTAAATAGATTAATTCAAGGAACAGCTGCTGATCAAACTAAAAAGGCTATGGTTGACATATATGAAAAGTTAGGAGTAACCCCTTTAATTCAAGTTCATGACGAGTTGAATTGCAGTGTAAGATCTGATATAATGGCAAGAGATATAAAAGATATAATGGAAAACTGTATAAATCTGGAGGTTCCTACTAAAGTTACCTATAAAATTAAAACAAATTGGGGTGATGCAAAATGAATAAACCAGGATATAGAGACCAAGGTAAGAAACGAAAAAATGGAGTGAAACATGGATTTGCAATCAACCCAGAACAAATGGATTTTGAAAGACGCAAGCTTTTGGAAGAGATGTCTACTAAAGTTGATAAGAAGCGTCTTAATAACATGGCAGCTGTTGCTGCGACTAAGGAGCCGGAGTATTTTGACGAGGAAGGAAAGAAAAGAGAGCCAACACTGCGGATCCTTTCGCTCGGCGCAGGGGTTCAGTCTTCCTGTCTCGCACTCATGGCGCAAGAAGGACTGACAAA
>LUQU01000030.1 GCA_001628005.1 SAR86 cluster bacterium REDSEA-S09_B4 | reverse complement strand
GGATTTACAGAGAAACCTTCACAACGAATCTCCGATCAAGCTGCTTTCTTGACTGGGTCCTTATTGAAATAGTTAGTTGGGTAAGTGTTCCTCTAAATAGTATTCAAAAATAGAGTTTCTAGAATCACTTTCAGCTTTCAATCCCGTTCTTTTATCGATCTTAATACTCACAATGCCTTCCGGCGGTAAGTTCTTATTTTTGGGTAAGTTATCTATATTTGGTTGCATGAAGTCCATCCAAATTGGTAAGGCAGTAGAACTTCCAAATTCCCTGTTACCTAGACTTTTAGGTTGATCAAAACCTACCCAAACAGTAGTTACCAAAGATTCATTAAATCCAGTAAACCAGGTACTTTCTGCTTCATTGGTAGTACCAGTTTTTCCAGCTAGATCACCCCTTCCTAATTCTTTAACTTTCTTGGCTGTTCCCCTTCTGGCAGCCTCCTGGAGTATATCTTTAATAATAAAGGCTATTCTGGCATCGATTGCCTGTTTTATTTCAATGTCCTCTCTTACAAACATTGTGTTACCAGTTCTATCTGTTATTTTTGAAATAAAATAGGGCTGTACAGATTTACCGCCGTTAGCAAAAACACTGTAAGCAGTAACATTCTCAATAGGACTTAATGAAGCTGTGCCTAATGCAAGTGAAAGGTCTGAATTCAACTCTTCCAATTTAAATCCAAAATTCTGGGAATAATTACGCACTCTTTCAATCCCTACTTCTCTCAAAAGCCTGATTGAAACAAGATTGACACTTTGTAGTAAGGCTTCTCTTAATCTAGTTGGCCCATAAAATCTGCCACTTGCATTTCGGGGTCGCCATTTATCCTCTAAAGCTTCATCCTCAAAAACTATGGGAGCATCGTTTATTAAAGTAGAGGCTGTAAGACCAGCATCTAGTGCAGAAGCATAAAGAAAGGGTTTGTAATTCGAGCCTAATAAAGGCGAAGATTGAGTTGCCCTATTGTATTTACTAAGAAAAAAATCATACCCTCCTACCAAGGCCTTAACTGCTCCATTAGTTGGGTCCATAGCGACAATAGAGCCTTGTACTTCAGGAATCTGGGTTAAAGAAAGACTGGACTTAACTATATCTTCTTCTAGCCAAACCAAATCCCCTTCTTGCAAGAATTCAGAATAAGCTTTTGGTCTCGGGCCCCTCTGATCTTCGTTTATGTAAGGTCTAGCCCAGCCTAGATTAGATGTCCAAGCCAATCGGATAACCTTCCTGTCTCCAGATATAGCTACTAAGTCATCTTCAACAGACAATACGAGTACAGGGAATTTATTGTCTGTGGTGGTTAGATTGTTCAGTAAGTTATATATTTTATCTAAAGGCTCCTCCTCAGGAACTTCAGATATACCAACTGGTAGAGACTTACTCTCGGCTATCAAGCCTAGACGATAGGCAATATCTTGACTAAAGAAGTCTTCTGGAAACTGATCCTTATGGTTTTCCGGGTCTCTAAAACCATGTCTTTTGTCATATTCTTCTAAACCTTCCTTTAAGGCAGTAACAGCTAAATTTTGAAGTCTAGAATCTACCGTTGTATAAACCTCTAAGCCATCTCTATATGCATCCAAACCGTATTCATTGATCATAAATCTTCTTACGGTTTCTGAAAAATGGGGTGCCTCAACCTCAGATACAAGTCCATGATAAGTCGCAGAAATTGGTGCCTTAATTGCTAGATCGTATTGTTCAGGATGAATAGAACCCAAATTAAGCATCCTTGTAAGAATCCAATTCCTTCTAATTAAAGCTCTTCTTGGATTAACTAATGGGTTCATTGAGGAAGGGGCTTTCGGCAAGCCGGCAATCATCGCCCATTGAGCTAAATTTAAATCTTTTATTGAAGTGCCATAATAAACTTCACTAGCAGAAGCTATGCCATAAGCCCTGTTTCCCAAAAATATTCGATTAACATAGAACTCGAATATTTCTTCTTTGGAGTAAATTCTTTCTAATCTGTAAGCAAGAAAAATATCTTTAATCTTTCGAAACAAGTTAATGTCTCGGCCAGTTAAGTAATTACCCGCAACTTGCATGGTAATAGTACTTCCACCACCTTGAACTTCACCAGAAATCAATAACCTAAATACGGACCTTATTAATCCAGTGTAACTAACCCCTGAGTGGCTAAAAAATTCGTCATCTTCCGCAGCTAACACTGCCTCTACAAAATAAGGAGGTATATCTTCAAATTTTAAAGCTGATCTTCTTTTCTCCCCAAACTCACCTATCAATTTACCATCTGAAGTAAATACTTTAAGTGGAACTTGTAACTCTATTTCTCTTATTTCTTGGGCTTGCGGTAGTTTTTCAGATATATATATGTTTAAGCTACTTATGAAAGCCAATACCCCGGCAAATATAAAAAGAAGAGCTTTAAAGTAAAAATTATTTATAAACTTAATCATGTGTCATGACCAATTGTATTCGACAATCTGTTGGTAAAGATATAATAAGCTCATGCGTATATTTATAGTGGGTCCTATGGCATCAGGCAAGTCAACTTTAGGGAAAAAACTCGCACAAACTTTGAACATAGACTTTATAGATACTGATAAGGAAATTGAAAAGAAAGCAGGAGCAGAAATATCATGGATATTTGAAGTTGAAGGAGAAA
>LUQU01000003.1 GCA_001628005.1 SAR86 cluster bacterium REDSEA-S09_B4 | reverse complement strand
GAAGATAAGGGCCCAAACACAGGGGGTATGGGAGCTTACTCACCAGCTCCTGTTGTAACAAATGAAATGCATGAAAAGATCATGCGTGAAGTCATAACCCCGACCATTGAGGGTCTGACTAAGGAAGGAATAAATTATTGTGGTTTTCTTTATGCAGGAGTAATGATAGATAACCAGCAGAACATAAAGGTGTTGGAATTTAACTGCCGGTTCGGAGATCCAGAAACACAACCAATTTTAATGAGATTGGAATCTGATCTTGTTGAGCTATGTTTCCAAGCAAGCAAAAGAGAATTACAACAAATAGAACTGCAATGGAATCCGAAAGTTTCTCTGGGTGTAGTTATGGCTGCCGGTGGGTATCCTTATGAATACGAAAAAGGAAATACCATTGAAGGCCTGCCTCTCGAGACTGCAAACCTTAAGGTATTCCATGCTGGTACGAAGGCTAAGAACGATCATATAGAAACTAATGGAGGGAGAGTACTCTGTGTAACTGCGTTAGGAAAAAACACTACAGAAGCACAACTTAATGCTTATAATTGCGTCAAACAAATTAAGTGGAAGGATTGTTTTTACAGAACAGATATAGGTTACCGGGCTATAGAGAGAGAATCATGAAGAGTTTTTTAGATGACTTGATTGTTGAATTAGATAAAGGAATCAAATCGTCTTTCTCAAATGTACAGGAATATCAAAGGAATTACCCAGCTGAATCCACGCAAGAAGTTGAACTCAATGAATTTGAAAAAAACCACTCTGCTAGCCTAATGAGAGTTAATCATTCAGGAGAGGTTTGTGCTCAAGCCCTCTACCTTGGCCAAAGCTTGACAGCTGAATTTAAAGAAACTCGGGATCAAATGAAGCAGGCAGCTGAGGAAGAGATGGACCACCTAGCCTGGTGTAATAGACGCCTTGATGAATTAGGGGACAGTCCTAGTGTTCTCAACCCTTTTTGGTACTTTATGTCATTCTCAATAGGTGTGCTAACTGGCCTTGCTGGAGATAAATGGAGTTTAGGTTTTGTGGAAGAGACAGAAAAACAGGTGGTAAGTCATTTAGATTCTCATCTTGATAAGGTCTCAGACAAAGACATCAAAACAAAAACCGTCATAAGAAAAATGCGAGAAGATGAAGATAGTCATGCAAAACAAGCAAAAGAATCTGGAGCAAGTGAATTACCGGATGAAGTTAAAACCGGAATGTCTTGGATAGCTAGAGTAATGACATCTACAAGCTATTACATCTAATTGTGAAATTTAAATTAAATTTATTGCTAAATTGTTTTACATAAGTATAGTGCGTCTCGCAGTATCACTGCATTCGTTTAATTAGGAAAAAATATATGAATTTGTACGTAGGAAATCTTCCGTGGAGTTGCACGGAGGAAGAGCTGGAAGCTCATTTTGCACAGTGCGGTCCTGTTAAGGCCGTTAGAATAATTACTGAAGGTAGATCAGGCCGCTCAAAAGGGTTTGGTTTCGTCGAAATGGAATCCTCTGACGGAGGACAATCCGCAATAGACACTCTTAACGGTAAAGATTTCGGTGGAAGAGAGCTAAGAGTAGATACGGCTACGGAAAGAAGTTAATAAATCTTCTTTTACGGATTAAAGTCTCACTCCTCTTCGACCACAACAGCAGTCCCTAAAACCAATAGCTCAGCGGCTCCTTGTGAGATCACTGATGTGGTTGTAGAAACGCTTATTATGGCATTGGCTCCCATTTGCTCTGCATCTTGGACCATGCGATCTATGGCCTGCTCTCTACTCTCTGCCATAAGTTTTGTATATTCCTGAATTTCTCCGCCAACAATATTCTTGAATACTGCCAGAATATCTTTACCTATATGCCTTGCTCTTATGGTATTACCTTTTACTAAACCTAAAGTCTTAACTATTTTTTTTCCTGGTATATCAGGACTCGATACAACTAACATGTCTATATCTCCACATCTTTATAGGAATCATCTTTAGATTCTTTATAGCGTTGCCTGATTGCTGAAACAAGTAAAATAAGTATTCCCATCCAGAGAACTAAAATTGATATTGTGAACACTAACGACTCTGATTCAAGAATCCCTCTATAAATTCCAAATGCTGTTAAAAGCAGCCAACCACTGATCAGTGCAACAATTCCTAAATTTTTCACACGTAAGATTATCTAGCTAAAAAAGAGATTCTTCAACTCTTTTCCAGGGTCTTCTGCTTTCATAAATATCTCACCAACCAGAAATGCTTTAACGCCTGATGACACTATTTTTTTAACATCTTCTGAAGATTTGATACCACTTTCTGACACTGTAAGAATTTCTTTAGGTATTTCTTCAACTAATCTTTCAGTTGTTTCTAAATTAACTTCGAATGTTTCAAGATTCCGGTTATTTATTCCGATTAAGTTAGGTTTGATTTCTAAGGCTTTTTCTACCTCCTCTTCATCATGAACTTCAACTAAAACTTCGAGGTTAAGATCAGAAGCTAAGTGGCTAAACTCTTGAAGTTGATTTTTTGATAAAGCAGCTACAATTAATAATATGCAATCTGCCCCTTTGAGCAGACTCTCATAAATCTGATATTCATCCACAATAAAATCTTTTCTTAATACAGGCAGATCGACAGCCTCCTTCACTAATGGGATATGTTCTATGGAACCCTTAAAGAAAGGTTCTTCTGTTAGGACACTTAAACAAGCAGCCTCTGCTTCAAGATATTGCTTAGCTAACTCTGAGGGGTCATAGTTTTCTCTTATGAGTCCTTGGCTTGGAGAAGCTTTCTTCATTTCAGCTATAACTGCTACCCGATGCGATTCTATTGAGGTCTTCAGAGATTTTATAAAACTTTCTTTAGATAATAAATTTTCAGATGAAGTAGAAGTCTCAATTAATGGAAACGTCTTTTTTTTCTCTTCGACAGAAGCCTTTGTGACTTTTAATATCTCATTTAAGTAAGTGTTTTTCATTTATCCTTTTTTAAAGACTTACTGTATTCAACAAGTTCCTCAAGTTTTTCTATACCACTGCTTTCACTAATACTTTGTAAAGATATATCAATTCCCTCTTTCAGAGTTCCAGCTAAACCCGCTACATAAAGAGCTGCTCCAGAAGTCATGGCTACCATTTGAGCTGCTGCCTGATTTTCTCCTCTTAAAGCTTCCTTAGCAATCCGTAAGCTTTCTTCGGGTGAGTCTACGGTGAGATTATCGATCGGTAATATCTTTAGTCCAAAGTCATCAGGTGAAATGGAATATTCTTTAATTTCTCCATTTCGTAACTCAGCTACATAGGTTGAGGTGGCTGAACTAAATTCATCTAAACCATCTTCTGAATGTAAAACCAATACGTTCTCGCTGCCCAGTCCTTTCAATACTTCGGCTAAGGGCCTAACCCATTTATAGTCAAAAACTCCCAACACTTGATTTAAAGCTCCAGCAGGATTCGTCAGTGGGCCTAATAAATTAAATATAGTTTTTATGCCAAGTTCTTTTCTGGGGCCAATAGCATATTTCATTGCGCTATGGTGGGCGGGCGCAAACATAAATCCTAAACCTACATTTTCAATACAATCCTTTACTTGTTCAGGATTGAGATCTAAAGATACTCCAGCAACTTCTAAAAGATCTGCACTGCCACTTTTTCTGGTAGCACTACGATTTCCATGTTTTGCTACTTTTGCTCCACAAGAACTCGCTACAAATGCTGCCGTTGTTGATACATTAAAAATACCTGATCCAACACCACCAGTTCCACAAGTATCTACAAGATGTTTTGTGTTAACAGATACTTTTGTTGATAGTGATCGCATGACTTCTGCAGATCCAATGACCTCCTCTATAGATTCTCCTTTAGAACTTAGAGAAAATAAGAAAGTTTTTATTTGATCTTCCGAGACTGATCCCGTTAAAATTTGATTCATAACTAAAGAAACCTCTTCTCTAGATAAGTCTTGTCCAGAATTAATTTTTTTTATACTTTCTTCAATTTCCATAATTAATTAGTAATTTAAAAAGTTTTTTAATATTTCCATTCCTTGCTCAGTTGCAATTGATTCAGGATGAAATTGCAGACCAAATAATGGCAACTTTTCATGCTGAATTGCCATTATTGTTTTATTTTCTGTCCAAGCTTTGATAAGAAATTCTTTTTCTAGAGTATTTTCTTCAATTATTAATGAATGATATCTCGTGGCTTTAAACGGACTTTCTAAACCTTTAAATAAACCTGATCCATCATGGATTATTTCTGATAGCTTTCCGTGCATAATTTCATCTGCCCGAATTATATTTGCTCCAAAAGCAGCTCCTAAGCACTGATGGCCTAAACATACTCCCAAAATTGGAAGTTTATCTTTAAATTTTTTTATTAACTCGACCGAAATACCAGCTTCTTTTGGTGTGCAAGGCCCTGGAGAGATAACTATGTATTCTGGACTCTTCTTCTCTATGTCATCTAAAGAAATTAGGTCATTTCGATGCACTTCTATTTCTTGTCCCAGTTGATAGAAATACTGAACTAAGTTATAAGTAAAAGAGTCGTAGTTATCAATCATTAATAACATAAAACTAACCTTTCAACTTTTGTTGAACCATTTCAACGGCTTTGAAAATTGCTCTGCCTTTATTTAAGGACTCTTTCCACTCTAGTTCAGGATCTGAATCTGCAACAAATCCCCCACCAGCTTGAATGTATAAAACATCATCTTTGATTATTGCTGTCCTAATCGTTATTGCCATATCCATATTCCCTTGCCAAGAAAAATATCCTATTGCACCACCATAGATACCTCTTTTAACTGGTTCAAATTCATCTATTATCTCCATTGCTCTTATTTTAGGAGCACCTGAAAGCGTACCAGCTGGAAAAGTGGCTCTAAAGACATCCATTGATTTAAGTCCCTTTCTTAATTTGGCCCTAACATTAGAGACCATGTGCATAACATGACTGTATCTTTCAATTCCATACTTCTGCGTTACTTCGACAGTTCCTGGTTCTGCGATCCTGCCAATGTCATTCCTTCCTAAATCAATTAACATGAGATGCTCAGCTATTTCCTTAGGATCGTTAACCATATCTTCTTCCATAGCAATATCATCAATATCATCTTTTCCTCTCCTTCTAGTTCCTGCAATAGGCCTAACAGTTACTTCTCCATTTTCTAATCTAGCTAAAATTTCAGGAGAAGAACCCACAATATGAAATTCTTCTAAGTTTAAATAATAGAGATATGGCGAGGGGTTTAGATGACGTATTGAGCGATATAACTCAACAGGATCTGAGGTGAAAGGTACTGACATCCTTTGAGAACAAACAACCTGCATTACATCTCCTGCTTTTATATATTCCTTAATCTTTTCAACTGATTTTTTAAACTCCTTTTCACCGAATCCTGAAACAAAATCTTTCTCAGTTACGGGATTATTTATTTCTTCTGAATTGTTTTGGACTAAAGGAGTAAGTAATTTATCTGAGAGCTCTTTAAGTCTTTGACCAGCTGAAGAAATATCTTCTTTCGATTCACTTTTAGACAAAACAATGAGGTGTAATCTATTATTAAGGTTATCAAAGACAGCTACTTCCTCTGAAAGCATAAAAAGAGCATCTGGAGTTCCTAAGGGGTCTGGAAGATTTGACTGGGATAATCTAGGTTCGATATATCTAATACAGTCATAACCAAGATACCCAACCAACCCACCAGTGAATCCTGGCAGTTCCTCGTTAACTTTTACTTTAATATTTTCTTGGTATTCCTCTATAAACTTTAAAGGATCGACTGAACTTAATTCCTCTACGATCTTGCCATCTTCCCAGATTTGAATTTCATTATTGAAAATCTTAATCACTGTTGAGGCAGGAAGTCCGATTAGAGAATACCTTGCCCACTTCTCCCCTCCTTCAACAGACTCAAATAAATATGAATAAGGTTGGTTTCCTAGCTTCTTGAAAACACTCAAAGGTGTTTCCATGTCTGCTAAGATCTCAACAGAAATAGGAATTCTTTGCTGGGACATGAATTTTTGTTTTAAGAGTTAGTTTAATGATTGACGCATTTTGGAAATGACATCTTGATAACTCTTCTCTCCGAATATTCCGGAACCAGAAACAAATGTATCTGCTCCTGCATTAGCAACTTCAGCAATATTATCCAATTTAATACCCCCATCAACCTCTAATCTAATGTTTAATTTCTTCTGATCTATGATCTTTCTCAAGGCCGATATTTTTTCCGTTACTGAAGGAATAAAATCTTGTCCCCCAAAACCTGGGTTAACAGACATAAGTAAAACCATGTCTAATCTATCCCAACAACTATCTAGTAAATTTAAAGAGGTTTCTGGATTTAGTACTAAGCCAGTTTTACAACCAAGACTTTTAACTAGTTGCAGAGATCTATCAACATGATCAGATGCTTCAGGATGAAAAGTTATGAACGTAGCTCCTGCTTTGGCAAAATCTTCAATGAGACTATCAACTGGTTTTACCATCAAATGAACATCTATAGGAGCAGTAACTCCGTAATTCCTTAAAGCCTTACAAACCATGGGGCCAATAGTCAAATTAGGGACGTAGTGATTGTCCATCACATCAAAATGTACCCAGTCTGCACCAGCTTCTAGAACCGCATCAACTTCTTCTCCTAGCCGAGCAAAATCAGCTGAAAGTATTGATGGGGCTATGATATCTTCTTGTTTTGCCATCTCGTTTATCTCAAGGGCGGCAAAGTTTACTCTTCCAATAAGTAAGCGTCTAATTTTTCTAAGTCTTCTATTGTATTTATATTAACTAGATAACCCCGATAAACCTCTGCTGACACTTGTCCCTTCTCACTTGCAGGTAAAAGAATTTCCTTCCATAAATCATACTTACCAGTCTTCGCGCCTACAAATAACTGAGGGTCAATTAAAGCCAGTCCAGAAAAAGTAAAACTTCTTCCTTCACCTGAAGAATTAACCTTACCTTTATTTAAAAACATATCCCCTTCAGGATTCTCTGGTGGATTTTCTATCAAGATTAAATGCGCCAAAGAGCCCTCATTTAATGATAAATTTGAAAAATCAAAGTCTGTCCAAACATCTCCGCTCATGACTATAAAAGGCTCATTTCCAATAGAACTTAAAGCATTGCCTATACCTCCGCCTGTACCTAAAAGCTCTTTTTCGTAAATGTACTCTATATTTATGCCCCACTTAGAACCATCACCCAAGAAATTTTCAATTTGCTCTCCTTCGTGAAATAAATTAATAATTAGATGATCTATCCTGAATGACTTCAGTTTTTCAACATGCCAAGAAATCAGGGGCTTCCCTCCAATATCTATAAGGCATTTCGGTTTACTTGCAGTATGCGGCAAAAGTCTTCTTCCTAATCCTGCAGCTAATAAAAAGACTTTCATAAATTTTCTTTAAGTGTTTGTGTTAACAAAGGAGCTACCTCTTCTTTTAGATAGTTAGAAACTTCATTAAGTTCTTCGTATTTAATTGAGGTTTCTATCACAAAATTTAGAGTTTTATGTAAGTCCGGTAATCTAAAAGATTTACCATCCCTTAAGTGGAGTCTCGATAGTGTTCCTAAAATTCGTAATTGTCTTTGAAGACCAGTTAAATCAAATGACTTCTTTGGGTTTTTAATGGAACTTACCTGCGTAAGCCCAAGTTCATTGGATCTATTTAAGTATTCTTCCAATAAAGCATTTAATTCCTCATCCTTTATTTCCAAGTAAAGATCTTTGAATAGAGCTGCTGGATCAAGAAATATAGGACCATAGACAGCATCTTGGAAATCTAATACACCTGCATTACCATCTTGGAGAACCATAAGATTTCTGCTTTCGAAATCAAAATGGCACAAGACTTTTGGTTGCTCTTTTAGGTCCTGAACAACAACCTTGTAGAGATTAGAAAATAAATCTATTTCCTCTCTTCCAAGCTCTAAACCCAGTAAGTCTTTCAGAAACCAATGTTCAAATAGGCGCATTTGGTTTTGTAAGTCTATCTCTTCAAGTACAGGAATTTTTTCATCTTTTTGACAAAGATGAATATTAATCATCTCATCGATAGCCGCCAAAAAAAGATGATGATAATTTTTCTTATTTAGTTTGAACTGATAGGAATCATCTCCAAAGTCTTCAACCAGCATCCAACCACTTTCTAGATCAAAATAGAAAACTTCCGGTACTGTTACACCATTATTTCGGAAAAAATTTGATAAAAAAATAAATTGCTCATTGAGCTCTGTTTCAGGAGGAGAAAAGACACCTATCAGGCTATTCCCTTTTCCTTTGAGTCTAAAATACTCTCGGGTACTTGCTTCTTGTCTAAGGGCCTCGATTTCAAACATTTCAGGTTTACCAGAACCTTTCAATTTTTCATTTGACCATTCAAGTAGCCCTTCTTTTAATAAAGACATCAACTCTTTCTCAGATTAATTTATTTTAGCTCTTGATTATAACCAAGTCTCAGTTAGTTGAAGAAATAAGCCCCTGAACCTTTCCTTGTCTTTATAATCTAACGACATCTATGGTTTTTCGAAGAAAATTCTTATTAATTCCTCTGAGTTTCGTTGTTTTATTGATTTCAATAGAAACCATTAATGGTTCTGAAAGAGAAGAAATCAAGATCAAGACTATAGAGGCTGAGACTATTTCCAATGACAAAGATGGAAATTTGATCTTGGAAGGAAACGTAATCATTAATACAAACCTACTTTCCTTTTCTTCTTCTAGTGCTCTATTAAATGAATCAGAAGGATTGTTGGAATTAGTTGGAGATGTTGAAGTAATTTCCGATAACTTCGAAGTAAATTC
The DNA here is from genome assembly GCA_001628005.1 of SAR86 cluster bacterium REDSEA-S09_B4. Lineage (GTDB taxonomy): Bacteria > Pseudomonadota > Gammaproteobacteria > Magnimaribacterales > Magnimaribacteraceae > AEGEAN-183. The sequence goes on along the minus strand of LUQU01000003.1, from coordinate 96,619 downwards.
ATCTGAAATGAAAGCAAACTTAAATCTACAAACTTTTTTAGCTAAGTCCACTGAAATTTATGATGAAAATTCTAATTTTGGTTCGACGGAAGAGTTTGTAATCAGGACATCAGGAGATGTAGAACTGATTAACACTTCAGTGACTAGCTGTTCACAAGAAGATCCGGCCTGGACTATATCCACAAAGAGCATCACTTATTTAGATGGTCCAAAAAATGTGGTGATAAGAGGTATTAAATTAAAATTAAAAAAAATTCCTATTTTCTATTTCCCCTATGTAAGAACTGCTTTAAGCAATGAGAGTATGTCTGGTTTCTTAACACCAGGATTAAATCAAACTCGTAATGGAGTAGATATCTCGTTACCTTATTATTTCAATTTAGCTGAAAATTATGACCTGGTTTTAACTCCAAGACATATCTCTTCAAGAGGGTCTGGCTTGGCCTCAAATTTCCGTTATTTAAACACTAAATTTACTGGAGAGATTAATGTCTCAGGGTTATCGGGGGATAAAAGATACAAGAAAGAAACTGGTATAGAGGATTCTAGATGGAATGTATCTTGGCAGAATAGATCTATCTTGAGTAAAAACTTGTATTCAAATATAGATTTTCAATCTACAAGTGATGAATATTTTTTTAGAGATATAGGAAATGATCAGTTTGGTGAAACCAGAACAAGCTATTTACCTAGAAAATTCAGTTTAACTTGGAAGAATCCTTTTTTAAAAATTAATCTAGGAATAAGTAGATATCAAATACTAAACCCTTTCTCTTTTGAGGAATACAAGTCTAAGCCAAACTTAAACATACAAACTTATCTATCAAGAAATAATCTGTCTTTTTCTATTTTTGCTAATAAAAGTAAGTTTGAATTAGATCACGTTAATCCTCTTAGAAGCTCTTACGAAGAAGTTGATCGTTTATTTGTATCCCCCAAAATAACCTTTAGAAAAAACCTTCCTAGCTCAACCTTTTTATTTTCAACTGGAACAACTTATATAAAACATAACTTTGATTCCTTGCAAGAAAGTAAATCCTCCCCATGGGTTGAAATGAAATACAGTGTCTTCTTAGATAAAGTAAATAACCTTCAGGTTTCGAGCCTAATTCCAGTAATAAAGTATGTTTTTGTTGAGGACAGCTACAAGAACCAGACTAATCTAATTGATTCACGAATAATCTCTTTGGATTATTCAACTATATTTCAAAGAGGCAGGTTTGTAGGACTGGACAGATTTTCAGAAAATAACAAGATTATTGTCGGGCTTGAGAGGGTTTCAAGTTCATTAGATAAAGATTCCTTTAACTCTGTATCACTAGGGAAAGCCTTTTATCTCAAAGATAGGACGTATTATGAAGATTCTTCAATTATTAGAGATTCCTCTCCCTTGGTTGCTGAATTTAAAACAAAATTAAGAGGTAATATTTGGTCCAAGAGTTTATTTGAGTGGGATAATGAATCTAAGAAACTGAATCTAGCTAGTTTTGGTTTTTCCTATCAAAAAAATGACCTTAAAAGAATCGAATTTAGGTCAATTTATAGAAGACAAGATCCGAATAAAACTTATATCCCGTGGTTTGATAAAGATAAGAAAACTAATCACAGTGAATTAGTTACGCAATGGCCCTTATCTAAATCTATAAACCTCTTTGCTAGATGGCAAAAGGATCATGAAAGTAATAAGTCCAATGATATTTTATTTGGTTTTGAGTATTCTAATTGCTGCCTGAAATGGGGCTTAATGAACAGAAAATGGATAGAAGAAGACTATTTTTCTTGGAAAAATAATTACTCCTCTTCTTTTCAGGCTCTTTCTCAAGGCTTAGATCCATCCATAGAAAGAAGCAGAACTTATGTTTTTTTTGAACTGAAAAACATAGGAAGATTGGGCAAGGAAATATCTAAAGCTTTATCTTCAACTAAATTAGAATAATTGCATCGAGATGTAACTAAGAAGACAATAGCACCTTATTAATAGTATGAAGAATAAGTATCAGAAAAAATTTACCTTATCATTAACAATTGGACTGTTTCTTTGTTTTTTCTATATTGAAAAAATAGAAGCAAAAATTGAACTTTTAGATAGGGTGGTGGCTGTAGTTGATTCTGGTGTAGTAATGGAATCACAACTCAACCAAAGGGTACAAGATATTATTGGGAGATTAAGGAGTGATGGTATGGAATTGCCTCCTAAAGAAGTACTTGAAGAACAGGTTCTTGAGAGGTTAATCATAGAAGAAATTCAACTTCAGATTGGAGATCAGGCTGGAGTAAAAATAAGTGATGCAGAATTAAATCGTGCTCTTTCAATGATTGCTTCAGATAATTCTATGAATTTAGAACAGTTCAAAGAGAGTCTAGATGCTAACAAAGACTCTTACGTTAAGTTACGTGATCAGGTGAGAAAAGAACTAATCATCCAAAGAGTCCAGAGAGGTAAAGTTGGTGCTAACATAGAGATTTCTGAACAAGAAATTGAGAACTTTCTCAATTCTGAAGAGGGAAGATTAAGGCTTGCTGAACAATATAATGTGCAACAAATTCTTCTTTCTCTAAGCAGTTCAGCCCCTGAAAACGAAGTTAATTTAGTTAAAGAAAAAGGAACTGATCTAATTAAGAGATACAAAGACGGGGAAAGTTTTGAAAAATTAGCAGCAACCTATTCTGCAGATCAAAATGCCCTAGAAGGTGGAAGCCTGGGTTGGAGAAAATCTTCTGAATTACCCACATTATTTTCGAATGTTGTTGTCAAAATGAAGGTAGGAGAAGTTTCTGAGTTAATTAGAAGTGGAGCGGGATTTCATATTATTAGATTATCAGAGAAAAGAGGTGATGTAGTTAAATTTGAAGACCAAACATTGGTAAGGCATATTTTGATACAAAGTTCTGAAATTAGATCTGAGAATCAAACCAAAGAACTAATTAATGAGATATATCAGGAACTTATTGATGGAGAAGATTTTAAACAACTTGCCAGACTGCACTCAGAAGACCCAGGTTCAAAAATGGAAGGTGGAGAACTGGGTTGGAGTTCACCGGATACATTTGATCCAGCTTTTGAAGCTGTTATGAATTCAGTAGACATAGGAGAAATGTCTAAACCCTTCCAATCTAGTTTCGGCTGGCATATCTTAGAAGTTCTTGATAGAAGAAATGAAGATATCAGTGATGATGTAAGGAAAAATAGAGCCTATTCCATTATCTTTAATAGAAAGTTTGAACAAGAACTTCAAAGAACTTTAATAGAATTAAGATCAGAATCCTACGTAGATATTAAATTAAACACATGATTAAACTGGCTGTCTCGCCAGGAGATCCAGCTGGTATAGGCCCTGATATTTGTATCAAAGCATTTGGACTGAATAAAGACTTAGATTTTTCCCCTGTTGTATTTGGAGACATAAACCTTTTCAAGGAAAGAGCTCAAAATTTAGAAGTAGACATTCAAATCCGAGAATATAAAGGTCAAACAGATCTAGATGGTAAAAGTTTTTGGATTTTGCCCTACCCTCTGGATATGAAAGTAGAACCAGGTGAATCTAATTCTAATTATGGCGGTTACCTCATAAAAGTCTTGGAAGATGCAACGAATTTAACCTTAAAAAATGAATTTGATGCTTTAGTAACTGGGCCTTTAAATAAAGAATTGATTAATAAAGCTGGGATAAGTTTCTTTGGCCATACTGAAGTTCTAGCTGATCTTTCGAATACTCCTAAAGTTGTAATGATGTTGACTTGCGATAACCTGAAAGTAGCACTAGCTACAACACACGTGCCTTTAAGTGAAGTACCAAAACTGATTACACACGAACATCTGTGTGAATGTTTAACTATTTTAGATAATGACCTTAAGCTTAAGTGGGGCTATGCCAATCCTTGTATTAAGGTTTTAGGATTAAACCCCCATGCCGGAGATGGTGGGTATCTGGGCAAGGAAGATCAAGAAATAATAGCTCCAGCAATTGAATACCTCAAAACAAAAGGGCTAAATCTCATCGGACCAGTTTCTGCTGACACAGCCTTTGTAGGAAAAAACTCAGAACAAATAGATGCTTACCTTGCTATGTACCATGATCAAGGCCTTCCTGTTTTAAAAACTGCGGGTTTTGGCAATTCGGTTAATGTTACCTTGGGATTACCATTTATTAGAACTTCAGTTGATCACGGTACAGCTTATGACATGGCTGGAAGAAAAGATGTAGATGAGAACAGTCTTCTTGAAGCCGCATACTTAGCTTTTAACTTAGCAACCCGAAACTAGAGTGATAAGAGCAAAAAAAAGTTTAGGCCAGAACTTTTTGACGGATGAGATGATCATTAACCGTTTATTGGAAACTGTAAGCCCTAAAAAGCAAGACAACTTTTTTGAAGTAGGATCAGGTCGAGGTGAAATCACAAGAAAGATAACACCAATTGTAAGAAGACTAGATACTGTCGAAATAGATAAAGATCTAATCCAAAACTTAAAAAGACTTGAATCTGAGTTTACTAACTTAACGATTCACAAAAATAGTGTTTTAAACATACGCTTAGGGGAACTTTCTGAAGAAGGGTTAAAGTTCCGTGTCATAGGTAATTTACCTTACAACTTATCTTCTAAGATTATGCTTTGGACTTTTAGTAACAGTGAACATATTTTAGACATTCACTATATGTTTCAAAAAGAATTTGGAGAAAGGCTGGTTTCTATTCCTGGAAAGAAATCCTACGGACGACTGAGCGTCATAACCCAGTACCTGTTTGAATGCGAAGCCTTATTTAAAATTTTACCTGAAAGTTTTTCTCCTAAACCTTCTGTTGATAGCATTTTTATTAAATTTCTTCCGAAAGCTCAGAGAAATATAAACTCTCCAGAAGCTAAACAACTCCAAGAATTTACAAAACTAGTATTTTCTAAACGAAGAAAAAAAATATCTACTTCTTGTAAAAATATTATGAATTCAAACCAATTTATTGATTTAGGAATTAATCCAGATAGTCGACCAGAATCATTGGAGTTGAGTGAGTTTTTAAAAATTATTAAACATTTATCAGAAACGGGTAATGGCTAACTACGCAATAGGCGATGTGCAAGGCTGTTTCCTTGAATTAAAAGGACTTTTAGATCTAATTAATTTTGATCCAAGTCATGACAAGCTTTGGTTTGTGGGCGATCTTATTAACAGGGGGCCTGATTCACTCCGCACAATTGAGTTTATTTATGAAATAAAAGACTCTTGCCACATAGTTCTAGGTAATCATGATATGCACTTCTTAGCAATTGCTGATGGTCTAAGAAAGCCCTTTAAAAAAGACACTCTTAATGAATTACTAGAATCAAAGAAACTGAATCAATATAAAAAATGGCTCAAAGGCCAAAGCTTACTGTATTACGAAGATATACAATGCCAAAAAGGAAATAAAACTTATTTAATGAGTCATGCTGGCATCCCTCCTCACTGGTCTTGGCAAGAAACTTTAGAAGCTGCTGATGAAATAAAAGAAGCTTTAAATGATGAAAATCTTTATAGAGGATATTTAGAGAATATTTATGGAAACCTACCAAATAAGAGTCATCCGGATTTAAGCAGAACAGAACGAATGAGATTGAATACTAATTACTTAACAAGAATGCGATTTTGTAAAATTGATGGGGAGTTGGAACTAGAGACCAAGGGTATCTCCTCTATTGAACCTGAGGGGTTTAAGGCTTGGTTTAAGCACCCTTTAAAAATTGAAAGAGAAAACCTTCATTTAATTTTTGGTCACTGGGCAGCTTTAGGTGGTAAAACAGATAATGAAAAGATTACTGCTATAGATACGGGCTGTGTGTGGGGATACAAATTATCCGCATATAGATTGGAAGATAGTAAAGTCTTTAGTTATGATCGAATAGCTAAATAAAATGGAAATATATCTTGTTGGTGGTGCTGTAAGAGATACTCTTCTGGGTATTACAGTTAAAGAAAAGGACTGGGTAGTGGTAGGCGCTACTAAAGAGGATTTGATTGAACTTGGTTATAAGCAGGTCGGTTCAGATTTCCCTGTTTTCCTTCATCCAGAAACAAAAGAAGAATATGCACTGGCAAGAACTGAGAGGAAATCAGGCACAGGGCATAAAGGATTTTCTTTTGATACTCAGCCCAATGTTACTTTGGAAGAAGACTTAAGAAGAAGAGATTTAACAATCAACGCAATGGCTCAATCAGAAGATGGGAGTCTCATAGATCCTTTTAATGGCCAAAAAGACCTAAAAAATAAACTATTAAAACAAGTATCTTATGCTTTTCAGGAGGATCCTCTAAGGGTTTTTAGGGTAGCCCGATTTGCTGCCAAATTAAAACACCTCGGATTCTCAGTTGATAGAAAAACTATGAATACAATGAATAAACTATCTCTTTCCGGTGAGCTTGAGACTCTTCCAAAAGAAAGGATCTGGCAAGAAACACACGAAGCCTTGCAAGAAAAGAACCCGGCTGAATACTTTAGAGTTCTTATTGAATCCAAAGCTACCTTAGGATTAAAGAATATACAGAAGATTGATCTAGATATGTTTGAGTTAATTACATCAAAAATTTCTAATCCCAAATTAAGATGGGCCTCTTTAGCCTCAAGCCTTGAATGCGACTTGAATGCCTTAAATGATACTTTTGGAGTACCTAAAAAATTACAAGAGTTAAGTCACATTTATAAAAAATTGTTTGAATTTACTGCTAAACCAGGTTCTGGTGCTGAAAATCATGAAGTATTGGCATTCATTGAGGATGTGGATGCATTACGAAGAAATAAACGTTTCGACAAAGCCTTAAAGATTTTAGAGGCTAGTAGAGCTTCCAGTTCAATTAAGGGTAAAGCACTTCCATGGCAAGAAATGTCTAAAAAATTAAAAGAAATAAAACCTTCTTCTTCCGAATTGACAGGTACGGAAATTATTGAAGACTTAAGGAAGCAAAGATTAAAAATTATTGAAATTGAATTACGTAAGCATGGATGAGGAAAAGGTAGTTCTAATAACTGGGGGAGCTAAACGCATAGGCGCCTGTATAGCTAGGTACTTCCATGCAAGGGGCTTTTATGTAATTCTACACTTTAACAGTTCATCTAGAGAGGCAGAGCAACTTAAATCTGATCTGTTATCTATTAGAAAAAATTCTTGTAGAACTATACAAGCTAATTTTTCAGACGAGAGTTCCATTGATGCCTTATTAAAAGAAATCCTAGATAGTACAGAGAGATTAGATGTACTGATTAACAATGCTTCCGGGTTTTTCCCAACACCAATAGAATCAGCTACGAAAGAAGAGTGGTTAACTCTTTTAGATACAAATGCAACAGTACCTTTGTTGTTAATTAAGACCTTAAAACCGCTATTAGAAGACTCAAGGGGGTGTGTAATCAATATTTCAGATTCTGAAGTGAGTTCAGGAATTCCTGAATATAGCCTTTATACTGCTGCCAAAGCAGCTCTAGAATCCTTAACTAAGTCTCTCGCGAAGGAACTTGCTCCTTATGTAACAATTAATGCAATAGCACCAGGTATCATTCTCTGGCCAGAAGAAGGTTGTTTAGATGAAGAGAAAAAAGCAGAAATAGTCAATAAAACAATCTTAGGTAGAGCTGGTGAACCAGATGATATCGCATCTGCAGCTTACCTTTTATACAGGTCCACCTATATGACTGGACAGGTACTCAAAATAGATGGAGGAAGGTCTCCTGGATAAACTGTAAAAATTAATTTACTTTAAGTTATCTTTTAACTATCTTTTCTAATAAGCTTTAAACAAAGATATGGATTTTAAAGAAAACCAGAATATAGGGACCATGGAGGTTCTGGAAAGACATCAGTTTGACGAAAAAGCTCTAACTGGTTTTATGGAGAAAAATGTACAAGATTTTGTAGGCCCTCTATCTATTGAAGAGTTTAAAGGAGGACAATCTAATCCTACTTACCTTGTCAAAACTAACACTCAATCTTATGTACTAAGAAGAAAGCCACCTGGAAAATTACTTAAATCTGCACATGCAGTTGACCGAGAATATCGAGTCATTACAGCTTTAAATAATACCGATGTTCCTGTCCCAAAAACCTTTGCTTTATGCGAAGACACAGAAGTAATTGGTACCGCCTTTTATCTAATGGAGTTTATGGATGGGAGAGTGCTTTGGGACCCTTCTATGGAAGACTCTAGTACTGAAGAAGCATTAGGAGTTTACACTTCGATGAATAACACCTTAGCTAAACTTCACTCTGTGGATCCTATTAAAGTAAATCTTGAAAGTTTTGGAAGACCAGGAAATTATGTTGGAAGACAAGTCTCTATATGGTCAAAACAATATGTTGATTCTGAAACCGAAGAAATTGTTGAAATGAATAAGCTAATAGACTGGCTACCTCAAAATCTCCCTTCTGACAAACCTTTGAGGATAGTGCATGGAGACTTCAGCTTAACAAATCTAATGATGCATAATGACAAACCTGAGGTCATAGCAATATTAGACTGGGAGTTATCTACATTAGGTGACCCTTGTGCTGATTTTAGTTATCACTGCATGCAATACAGACTGAATCCCCATTTATCAGATCAAGAATATTGCAAAAAAACAGGAATTCCTACTGAGGAAGAATACGTGAACATGTATTGTGATAAAACAGGTTATGACCTGAAGGAAGAATGGGAGCTTTACATGGCCTATAATCTGTTTAAGTCAGCTGGTATCTTACAAGGTATTTTAGGTAGGGTTAGAGATGGGACAGCAGCAAGTAAACATGCCAAAGACATGGCTGCAAGAGTTCGGCCCTTAGCTGAAGGCGCATGGAAACTTATAGAGGAAAACTTTGTATAAACTTAGAATTATTTTTAGTTTAAGCTAGTGAATATAAATTAAGAAAGGAGAGAAAGATGGCAATAGACAAATTTTTAGTAGAGGCAAGCCACATTATGATGTTTGCTAGATCTATTGGAGATGATAACCCTATTTACTACGATGAGGATCATAAGTCGGAGTCTGGTAGTGAAGGAATAATTGCTCCTCCAACATTTGCTCAATCCAGTGCGCAGTTTGATCCAGATTATTTTCTTAGACCAAAAACAGGTGGTGTGGGCTGGTTTGGTTCTGGAAAAGAACCTACTGGACTAAAGCCCTCAGGCTCAGGAGGTGGGGGCGGTGGTGGAGCTGCAGCAGGACTGCATGCCGAACAACACTTTGAATACCACTTACCGCTAAAAGCTGGAGACGTTTTAAGCGCCACTACTAAACCAGGAAATGCTTGGGAGAAAGAAAGTAAACGTGCTGGTAAACTCAAATTCAGTGAGTCAGTAACAGAATATAGAAATCAAAATGGGGACTTGGTCATAACAGCAACTGGAGTTGGTGTTCAAACTGAGAGACCGGTAGATAGTTAAGGAGAAGTCATGCTAAAAGCAAGTGAAATAAAAGTAGGTGATACTCATTCAGAAGTATTAGTGGAAGACCTTAAGCGAACCCAGATTGTTCAATATGCCGGCGCTTCTGGCGATTACAATCCTTTACACACTGATGAGATATTTACCACAAAAATAGCCGGTTATCCTACTGTGTTTGCTCACGGGATGTTAACGATGGGTATGACTGGAAGGATGGTAACTAACTACGTTGGTGATGGAACTCTAAAAAAGTATGGAGTTAGATTCACAAGCCAAGTTTGGCCGGGTGACACCCTAACAAGCGTAGCCACAGTTACTGAGTTAAGGGAAGAGGATGGAGAAAGTCTTGTTGATTTAGAAATAGTAACAACAAATCAAGATGGTGTAGCCGTAATAACAGGATCAGCAACTGCAAAAATAGCTTCCTAAAAAATGAATAAAGACGAAAGTCATCCAGATATTGGAGGACGACACGCAAAATTCGCTCTCGCCATTTTGGTGGTTGTGTACGTTTTTAATTTTATTGATCGCCAGATATTATCAATTTTAGCTGAAGAGATTCAGGCTGATCTTGGGATTTCAGATAGTGGTATTGGCTTCTTATACGGAACTGCTTTTGCCGTTTTCTATTCAGTGGTAGGAATCCCCCTAGGAAGGCTAGCTGATGTTTGGACAAGAAAAAATCTTATAAGTATTGGCTTAGCAACTTGGAGTTTTTTCACAATTTTATCTGGAACTGCTAAGTCATTCTTTTTTCTAGCTTTTTGCAGAATCGGCGTTGGGATTGGCGAGTCTAGTGCCAGCCCTTCTGCCTACTCATTACTTTCAGATTACTTTTCACCAAAAGTGAGGACAACGGTCTTAGCTATTTATTCTAGTGGTGTTTATATTGGCGCTGGTATCGGTTTATTCTTAGGTGGTGCAATAGTGGAGTATTGGAATACTCTTTTCCCAGACCCTTCCATGGCACCATTTGGAATTCGTGGTTGGCAAGCAGCTTTTATAGCTGTTGGCCTACCTGGATTATTACTTGCACTTGTCACCTGGCGGATTAAAGAACCAAAAAGGGGATTGAGTGATGGAATAGAGACTACCCAGCACCCCCACCCTTTTAAAGAAATGCTCAAAGAAATGATCGGGCTCACTCCTTTTTCTTTAATGGGTCAAGAAAAATTGGCCAAAAATTTAGTTATTAATCTTTCAATTGCTTTACTTATTTTTACACTTTGCTTCTTCCTTTCTTGGCAAACAGGAGATATTGAACAGTGGGTAGCGTTTGGGATAGGTTGCTATTTTATTGCTTGTTGGATTCAAAGTTTACGGTTGAGGGATCCAGCAATTTTTTCAGTCATCTTTAGAAGCAAAGCACATTTATTTTGCTTATTAGGACTGCCTTTTATCCCTTTTGTTCAATATGCCCATGGAGCTTTTCAACCTATCTTTTATTTGAGAAATCATGGTGTTGAAATACTGGAAGTCGGAACTGTCTTAGGTCTTTTTACGGCGGTTGGGGGTCTGTTGGGTATTGTTACAGGGGGTTTATTAGGAGATAAATTAAGAGAAAAGTACCCTAATGGTCGATTATATTTAATTATGGGTATTACTATTATGATTGCCCCTTCTTCTCTTCTTTACCTGTATGTAGAAAATTTATATTTTTCTTATTTTTGGAATTTCGCATTTAGTTTTATAGCACCTATGTGGTTAGGTTTGGGTGTTTCAACAATAGCTGATTTAGTATTACCAAGAATGCGTGCAATTGCAGGTGCTTTTTTTATTCTCATGTTAAGTATGCTCGGAATGGCATTGGGCCCCTATCTCACGGGGGAGGTTAGTGATGTTTTAATAGCTCAGGGAGTGGATGACGGAGAATCAATAAGAACAGCACTCGCTTTATGTACATGTGTTTTAGTAATAACTATCGGCTGTCTATTAAACGCTTGTAGATATTTACCTGAAGAGGAAAAGAATAAAGTTGAAATAGCTAGAAGCTATGGAGAACCTATTTAAGCTTTTCTTTTAACATCTCTCCGAAAGAGATATTAAGTACAGGATGTATCTCTTTCTCCGCTATTTGAGCTAAGGGCTCAAGTATAAAAAGATAATCCTCTATATCACTACTGGGCAATTCTATATCTTGGTCTTTCATAATAAGGTCCCCAAACAGAATAAGATCCAAGTCTATAACCCTATCTCGCATACCCTTTTGATTAGTATCTCTTCCAATCTTTTTCTCCAAAGATTTTAGTGCCTGTGTTAAGTCAATTGGATCTAAAGAAGTTTCAAAACCAGCAACTAAGTTAATAAAATCTTTTCCTTTAAAGCCCTCTGCCTTTGAATAGAAGTTATCAGAATAGGTGCAGGTAAAGATATTACTTAACTCTCTTTTAGCACTAGTAATATTCTTAGTAGCGTCTATGTTGCTTCCTATACTGATATAAGATTGAGTCATCACGGTCGCTTGATAGTGACTCCTACAGACCTGGACCCTCTCAATGCCCCCGGTTTCTCGACCGTAACAACTAGACTTGAGACTGGAAACTCATTAAGAATGGTGTCAGCAATTTTTTGTGCTAGATTTTCTATGAGTTTACTTTTTAAGCTCTCAGCTAATTTAATAACACGTTTAGATATTTTTTTGTAATTAAGAGAATCCTCAATCTTGTCTGATTTTGCTGCTTTTGCAAGGTCAAAGTCCATTACTAGACTTATAGAAATTAACTGTCTAACCTCTCTTTCCCAATCATAAATGCCTATGACAGTTTCAACTTCAAGATCTTTTATGAAAACTTTATCCATATTAAATTTCTGATAGATCCCATCGAGGCCTTATCTTAATAGAAGATTCCAAGTTTGATTGTTGAATTCTATAAGATCCTGCCACCGCTACCATGGCACCATTATCGGTGCATCTTTCTAATTTTGGGAAGAATAAATCCACTCCAATTAACTCTCTTTTAAAAGTATCTCTAAGGAACTGATTGGCAGCAACCCCTCCTCCGACAACCAGCTGATTTAAATTGTTGCTCACAAGAGCTTTTGAGCACTTCTTAACTAATGTTTCAGTAACGGCGTTCTGAAAGGAAGCACTGATGTTGGCAATAAATTCCCTATTTAAGCTTTTCTGCTTTTTAACTAGATAATAAACTGCTGTCTTCAATCCACTAAAGCTAAAATCTAAGTGATCCTGGTTCATCATAGGCCTAGGTAGATCGTACTCAAAAGGATTCCCTTCTTTGGCTATTTTTTCTATTTCTGGCCCCCCCGGATAACTTAAACCAATCAATTTTGCTACTTTGTCGAAAGCTTCTCCTACTGCATCGTCCCTCGTTTGACCCAGAATCTCATATTCACCAACATCAGTGGCTTTAATTAAAAGACAATGTCCGCCTGAAATAAGCAATGTTAAGAAGGGAAAAGAAGGTGCTGGATCCTCTAAAAGGTTTACCAATAAGTGTGCCTCCATATGATTTATTCCTACGCAAGGCTTATTCCAACCAAGGCTTAAAGCTCTTGCCAAAGCTGCTCCAGTTAGAAGAGGCCCCCTCAGACCAGGTCCTGAAGTATAAGCAATACCGTCTATATCTGCAGAACTTAAATTAGCTTCCTTAAATCCCATTGATATTAAGGGAAGTAATTTGGGAATATGGTCTCTTGAGGCAAGTTCAGGGACCACTCCCCCGTATTCAGCGTGTTTTGAAGCCTGAGTATAGATTTGTTCAGTTAGGATAATATTCTTTTTACTGTCATAAACTGCCACTCCAGTTTCATCGCAAGAAGTTTCAATTCCTAATATCTTCATTCTTTCTATTCCAGAATAGCCATTTTCCTTGCAAATTAAAAAAAAGAAAGGCTTTGCAAAATAAAAAGCCTTATATAGAATTGCGCGGCTTAATAGAGATCAAAGTATGCCTTCAATAAAAATTAAGAATAATGAATCCTTTGACGTAGGACTACGTAAGTTCAAGCGTGCTTGCGAAAAAGCAGGAGTAATTCCTGAAGTACGAAAAAGAGAATTTTATGAAAAGCCTACTGCAGTAAGGAAAAGGAAAGCTGCAGCAGCAGTTAAAAGAGAAGCTAAAAACCAAAGAAAAAACCGTCTTGGCCGTCCACCTCGTTTCTAACCAGAATCCTTCAAATGACTGAAGAAAAAATAAAACCTCTAATCCAAGAGGAAATAAAGTCCTCAATGAAAAAGGGTGATAGGGAGAAGACAACAACCTTGCGCATGGCCATTTCTGAGATTAAAAAAGAAGAAATAGAAAAAAAATTAGATTTAAGTGACCAAGAAATCACGTCCATTCTTCAAAAAATGATTAAACAAAGGAAGGATTCCTCTAATCAATTTAGCTCTGCTGGCAGAGAAGAATTAGCTCAAAAAGAGGAAAGAGAAATAGAAACTCTAAAGGAATTCTTGCCTGAACAACTGGGAGAGGAAGAAATAAAAGAACTTGTAACTAAAGCTATTATTAATCTCAAGGCTGAAACTCCCCAAGACATTGGAAAAGTAATGGGTTCTTTGAAATCAGACTTGCAAGGCAAAGCTGATATGTCACTAGTCAGTCAGCTAGTTAAAGAAAATTTAGCTAAATAAGGCTACTGACTTATATACCTCTCTTTTAACCTCATTGATCTGTTCTTTGTTGATACAGATTCACCAGACAAGTAAACCTGTTCTACAAAAGATGTAACTTCTAAAGGGTCTCCAGTCCATACAACAATATCAGCAATGTATCCCGGTTGTATGGATCCTCTTTTATCTATTTTAAAGACTTCAGCGATATTTTTTGTAAGTCCCTTGAGGGCTTCTTTCCATGGGAGACCATACGAAACAGCGATTCCTGCTCCCTGCCTACTCAAATAAGCATTATGAGTTTCATGAGAGCCTATTAGAATTTTAACGCCAGATTTATGTAGCAAGTAGGCATTGTCTAACCTTGACCCTAACTCATTAAACGAATTTGGAATGTTATCTATTGGCTGCAAGATAACGGGTATTTCAGCTTCAGCTAATTGTCTTGATACCCTCCATCCTTCTTCAGCTCCATTGATAATGAGATTGATATTGTTAGTTTTAGCAAAATCTATCAAAGTTAAAATAGCTGAAGCTCGGTTGGCTCTGACTACCAAAGGTATTTTTTTATCGACTACATTTTTAAGAGCAAATAAATCTCTGCAGGAGTAATTAACCCCTTGAGGTAAAGAAGATTTATTGTGATACATTTCTGAACATTTATTAAGCTCGAAATAAGAAGACAAAGTTAAGGAATCTGCAAGTAGTTGAATTTTTGCTGCCATGGAATCTTCACCTCCGCTAATATTCGCAGACAAAGCAATATTTGAATGAATAAGACTTGCTTCCAACGACCCCGAAAGAGAGAAAGCCGAGGTTAAACCTGAGAATAAACCTGAAGAGCTTGGGCTAGTTAAACTTAGAGTAACGCCTCCAGTTAAGTTATAGGGGATTAATGTTGAAGAAGGGTTGAAAGCAGAATCAATACTCAATCCAGCTGAATAAATATCTGATCTATCATCTCTTGTTTCAGGAATAAGCTCTATCTCTACTATTCCTAACTGCGTTTGTGGAGCAATCAAACCAGGAGAAATAACTTTGCCTGAGAGATCTTCTACAACAGCTCTAGAAGAAACTATATTCTTACCAATTCTAACTATTACCCCATCTCTAATTAAAACATCAGCCTTATCAATAGTGCCCCTATCGGTCGCTGTGTGTATCTTGGCGTTCTTTAAAAGCAATTCTTCTGACAAGGAAAAAGAGGAGATTAATAAACTCAAGAGACCAATAAATACTTTTTTATTTAAACTCATAGCCTGTCTCCTTCCGAGCTAATTATGCCTAACTCAAAATCGGTAGCTTTGGGTGTCAAAGGATTATCCTTGTCATAAAGAAGCACACCATCCACAAAAACCTTTTCTGTTTTAGTGTAAACACTGAAAGGGTTACCATCCCAAATAACTACATCTGCCATCTTGCCAACCTCTAAAGACCCTACTTTGCCAGCAATACCAAGTGCTTTAGCAGGGTTTAAAGTAATCCATTGAATAGCCCTTGAGAGAGGAATATCAAGCCCAGCCCTATTGCCCGCTGCCATTGCTTTTGCTGCTTCTTGATTAAGTCTTTGAATTCCTACTGATGAATCAGAATGAATAATGGCGCAACCATTACCACCATTAGCTTGATCAACTATGGCAGCATTTTCCCAAACCATATCAAACGCTTCATGTTTAAAACCCCACCAGTCGGCCCACATCGCTGCACAAACACCATTTTCAGCTAAGATATCAGCTACCTTATAAGCCTCAATAGCATGGTGGAAAGTTGTGACTTTATAATTAAATTCTTTAGCTATATCCAACATCACAGCCATTTCTTCACCTCTATAACAATGATTTTGGATTAAGATCTCACCATTAAGAACTCCTACCAGCGTCTCGAGCTCAAGATCTCTAGTTGGAGCATACTCCAACTCCTTTGCTTCTTCTGATTTAGATTCGTATTCAGCTAACTTATTTCGATAACTTTGTGCTCTTATCCAAGCTTTGCGATAGCCTGCTACATTTCCCATACGAGTTGAAGGCTCACTATTCCTTCCTCCATAAACCCTCTTAGGGTTCTCACCACAAGCCATCTTTAAGGTATAAGGAGCACCTGGAAATTTCATGCCTTGTACTGTTCTGGCCCAAATGTTTTTAAGAGTAACCCCCCTACCCCCTATCAAATTAGCGGATCCGGGTAACACATGAAAAGTAGTGATTCCGCCCTTCAATGCAAGTGGCATTTGAGGGTCTTGAGTCCAAACTGAGTGTTCAGCCCAAACATGAGCTGTAACTGGGCTTGTTGATTCATTGCCATCAGAACTAGATCTAAGACCAGGAGCAGGATAAACCCCCATGTGCGAATGAATATCAATTATTCCTGGAGTAACCCATTTTCCATTTGCATCTATTATTTGTGTGCTAGCAGGTTTGTCTAAAGTTTCCCCAATAGCTTTAATTTTATTAGACGATATTAAAATACTACCCCTTAAGATTTCATTGCCTGTTCCCGTTAGAATTCTTGCATTCTGAATAAGAATGTCACCGCTGTCACCCGGTATGTAAGTTGATTCAAAGGCTGTAGTTTCTTTTGAACTTAATGTAAGAAACGAAAAAGTTCCTATAAAAACTATAAATATTAATTTCTTCATTCGTCTTCTCCAGTATTTTTTAATATTTTCTTCTCATTTTCATAACTTGCCATAATTCCTTGATCTATTTCTAAATTAAGTCTGGCACCATCTTCTACTGTAAGGAGATTAGTGGACCTTATTGTCTCAGGAATAAGGTAAACAGAAAAACTTTCATCGTTTACTTTTCCAACAGTTAAGCTTACTCCGTTTAAAGCTATATACCCTTTAGGGTAAATGTACTGCCCCAAGTTCTCAGGCTTATCTACTAAAATTTCTACTTCACCTTCAATATTAGTTAAGTTTGCTTTGCATGCACAGCTAATATGCCCTGATAATAAGTGTCCACCTACCTCATCACCAAACTTCAGTGACCTTTCCATATTCACTTCTGAATTTTTATTTAGGTCCCCAAGATTAGTTACCCTTAAGGTTTCCTTTATTACATCAAATGAAATTTGATCATTAGAATATTCTGTCACGGTTAAGCAAACTCCATTTACAGCTACACTTGCTCCTTCTTTTAAATCCTTATTAAATCCTTTTGGTACTTCAATTTGTAACCTCTCTCCTTCTGAGGAAGGAATTTTTTTTGATATAAGCCCTTTGGCTTCTACAATTCCTGTAAACATTTCTAATTCTTCAAAGAAGTTTTAAGCTTTTCAGCAGTATCCTTTAGGCCCGCGGTTTCTAAATAAACAACGAGATTTTCTAAACTCGAGATTGAGAAAATAGGTATATTTAGATCATTTATTAATTTCTTACTTACTTGCTCGCCTTCGTCTTGTTCTTGTCTATCTAGAGCTATTATGGCAGCAGAAACAGTTCCCCCTGCTTCTTGAATGAGCTTTATGGAATTTTTTAAAGCAGTTCCAGCGGTAAGAACATCATCAATGATAAGTACTTTCTTATTCTTCACTGACCCAACTAGAGCACCACCTTCACCATGATCTTTTTCTTCTTTTCTATCAAAACAAATAGGGATTTTTTTAGAAGCTTTCTGATTAAGTACTGTTGCTACTGAAGCAGCTAAAGGGATACCTTTGTAAGAGGGGCCAAAAATTACATCATAATCTACATTGCATTCAGTAATCTTTTCGCTGTACATTTCTGCTAATTCACCTAAGTGACCAGACTCTAAAAATGTAGCAATGTTAAAGAAATAAAGACTTTCCCTACCTGACTTAAGAGTAAATTCCCCAAATAAAAGAGCTTCGAGTTCTATTGCCAACTGTAAGAATCTTTTTTCTATATCAGTCATAACTTTCTATGAGAATCTAATAAATATTTATCTTAAGCAAGTATTGTAATTGTTTCCATCCTAGAATAACCTCATTTTAAGAAAACATGGCAAAACTTATAGTCATAGCAGCTCCTTCTGGAGCTGGTAAAACTTCACTTATTAATGCTTTATTAGAAGAGGCCAAAGACCTTAAGTTAACTCTTAGTATCTCTTATACGACTAGAGAAAAAAGAGTAACTGAAAAACATGGTGAATCTTACTTTTTTATTAGCAATAAAGAGTTTGAGCATATGATTAAAGAAAAAGAATTCTTAGAATATGCTGATGTCTTTGGAGATTTAAAGGGAACAAGCAAATCTTGGGTCGAGAATAAGATAAAAAAGGGTTGGAATGTTATTCTTGAATTAGATTGGCAAGGAGCAAGCCAAGTTAAAGAAATTTACCCAGATTCCAAAACAATATTCATCTTGCCACCTTCTTATACTGATCTAGAAACTAGGTTAAATAAAAGAGGATTGGACAAAAAAGAGGCTATTGATCAGCGCTTGGCAGAAGCGAAGGAAGAAATTAAACAGGGTCAATATTTTGATCACCTTATTGTGAATGATGAATTTGAAGAAGCCTTAGCAGATTTAAAAACCATAATCATTTCAAACAAAACACTAAGAACGGAAAGAAAAGACCTAGTGAACTTTTGTCTAAAGGGTTTATTGGAAGAATAGAAAGATATCCTGTAGAATGCGCGTTTCATTTTTCTGAAGAAGCATATTATGGCAAGAGTTACTGTTGAAGACTGTTTAGATAAGGTACCAACTAGGTATGATTTGATTGTTTTGGCCGCAAAAAGAGCTAGACAATTAGCTACAGGGGGTAGAAGAGCTACCTTAGAATGGGAAAATGATAAAGCTACTGTTATGGCATTAAGAGAAATTGAAGCCGGAACAGTTACCCAAGACAACATAAACGAATTAACGGTAGATATTGCAGATCTTGAAGACGAGTTCTCTGAAGAACTTGCAGCAGAAGACCTACCTGAAGAATAATAACAACCTTAATTAATTAATCTTTGGGTTAAACAGCCTAAAAGAGTTTTATTTCTATGGAATCAATTGACGCTTTATCAGAAAAACTTTCAGATTACTTAGACTCTGGTCAAATAGAACAAGTTAATAAAGCTTTTGAATTTGCCAGTGAAGCTCATTCGGGTCAGTTCAGAACTAGTGGTGATCCTTACGTCAGCCACCCCATAGCCGTGGCAAGTATTCTGAGCTCTTATCATATGGATGAAGACAGCCTTTCAGCTGCTATGTTGCATGATGTTATTGAAGACTGCGGAGTACCTAAAAGTGTTATAGAGAAAAAATTCAATAAAAATGTAGCTAATCTCGTTGATGGTGTAAGCAAACTAGACCAATTAAAGATTTCTTCCAGAACTGAAGCCCACGCAGAGAATTTTCAAAAAATGATTCTAGCTATGGCGAAAGACATAAGAGTAATTGTTGTTAAATTAGCTGACAGATTGCATAACATGAGAACTATTGAATATCTTGATAAGGAAAAACAAAAACTTAAAGCCAGAGAAACATTAGAGATTTATGCGCCTATTGCACACAGAATAGGCATGAACACTGTTTACCGAGAATTAGAAGATAGGTCTTTTAAAGTTCTTTATCCAACCAGGTATAGGCGCTTAAGAGTTGCAACAAAAAAGAACAGGGGTGGTCAAAAGAGATTACTAAAAAAAATAAAAAGAACTTTAGAAAAAAAGCTAGTTGATCAAGGGATCCCTGCTTACGTTGAAGGAAGAGAGAAACATACCTACAGCATATATAGAAAAATGAAAGAAAGCCGCAGGTCATTCGATGAGATTATGGATGTGGTTGCCTTTAAAGTAATTGTAGATAGTCCTGATAACTGTTACAAAACTCTTGGCGTTATTCACAGTATTTTTAAACCGATTGAAGGTAGATTTAAAGATTTTATTTCTATTCCTAAATCTAACGGCTATCAATCAATCCATACAGGTGTAGTTGGTTTAGATGGTCAACCCATTGAATTCCAGATAAAAACAGAAGAGATGAATGAGATGGCAGAAAATGGAATAGCTTCTCATTGGATTTACAAGATGGGTGAAGGAACAGAAAGCAATCCCCAACAAAAAGCAAGGAGATGGGTTGCGGATCTGCTTGAAATGAGAGACAACCTAGAATCTTCAGAAGAATTTATTGAATCGGTAAAAACAGATATATTCCCTGATGAAATCTATGTATTTACCCCTGAAGGAGAAATAATTCAGCTTGTAGCTGGATCAACAGCAATAGATTTCGCTTACTCAGTTCATACTGATATAGGACATCATTGCAGGGCCTGCAGGATAAACAGAAAACTGGCTCCACTAAGTGTTCCTTTAGAGAGTGGCCAGACCGTTGAGATTTTAAGAGATAAGATTCCCCAAACATCGCCTGCTTGGCTTAATTTCGCAGTAAGTTCACGTGCAAGAAACAGCATAAGAACTTATTTAAGTAATTTAAAGATATCCGAAGCCAGAAAACTGGGAAAGAAATTACTAGATCAGTCCCTAGGTCATCAAAACGTCAAATTAAGACATCTTAAAAAAGACGAATTAAAAGAGGCGCTAGATGCTTTGGGTGTTAAAAGTCTTAACAGATTGTTAGAAGAGATTGGCCTAGGAAAGAGAGTTGGAAATGTTGTTGCCAGACAAATGATTAGTTTTCTAGACAAAGAAGATGAAGAGAAAGACTCCAATAATCTATCCCTGGAAATTACTGGAACAGAAGGACTTGTTGTGAATTACGCAACTTGCTGCAAACCAATACCGGGTGACTCAGTTATAGGCCATTTCACTACTAATGGTTTAGTGGTACACCAAGAAAGGTGTAAAAATATTTTGTCAATTAGAGAAGATCCTAGTCAGTGCTTTCCAGTAAATTGGCATGAAGAGTTACAGAGAGAATTTTCTACAGACGTAAAGATCTTAGCTTCAGATGAACCCGGATTACTAGCAACTATGGCAGCAGCCATAACAAACGCATCTACTAATATTGAATCTATACATACCCAAGAACTCGATCAAGGGCACATAGAATTCGTGCTGACTCTTCAAGTTAAAGATAGAGATCAGCTAGCTATTCTTATTAGAAAACTAAGAAAATTAAAAAATATACTCTCAGTACAGAGAATTCATGATCAAGAAATGAGAGAAGCAAAAACCTTACATTAATTACTGGAGAAGGATTATGAAGAACAAAATAGAAACGGAGTCTGCACCTAAAGCACTTGGTACTTATTCTCAGGCCATTGATACAGGCAATACCATCTACCTTTCAGGACAGGTTCCTTTAGATCCAAAGTCTATGGAACTCGTTGAAGGTGATGAAGAACAAATTAGACAGGTATTTAAAAATATTCAGGCTGTATGCAACGCTGCCGGAGTCTCTTTAGATGACATCGTCAAGCTAAATGTTTATCTCTCAGATTTATCAGTCTTCGCTAAAGTTAATGATGTAATGAAAGAGCTCTTTTCTGAACCGTACCCCGCAAGAGCTGCTATTCAAGTGGCCAAACTACCGTTAGACTCTCTGATTGAAGTTGAAGGAATAATAGTTAAAAAATAGTCTTCAACACAATTTATGCCCGAAGGCAAAGAAAAAAAACACCCAATACAAAACATTAGAGGTGTAGGTCCAAAAATAGCCGACACTTTATCTAACCTTGGTATTTATCAGGTTGAAGATGCTGTCTTCCATTTACCTTATAAATATGAAGACAGAACAAACCTCACCCCTATAGGAGATGCCCCTTACGAAACCCCACTATTAATAGAGGGTGAAATAGTTAAATCGACAGTAGTCTTTAGGGGCAGGAGGATGCTCATAACTGAGATATTTGATGGCACAGGAAGATTGACTATGAGGATGTTTCACTTTGCCTTAGCTCAACATAAAAACCTTAAGGAAGGCCATAAAATAAGATGTTTTGGGACCATAAGGCACGGCCCAAAAGGGAAAGAGATGATACACCCGCAGTATCAGGTGTTTTCTAAAGATGAAAAAGTGGAAATAGAAGATCACTTAACTCCAATTTACCCCTCAACTTTAAATCTTCAACAAGGCAGATTACGAAAATTGATTCAAGGGTCCATTGTCTATTGCCAAAAAAATAACTTACTGAAAGAAAATTGGGAAACTGAGGAAAAAGGTGGTTTTAAGGATTTGTTAAGTGCTCTAACCTTCATTCATAATCCTCCAACAGAAACCAGCTTGGAGTTACTTTCTTCAGGCCAACATCCAGCGCAAAGAAAATTAATCAAAGAAGAGTTAGTTGCTCATATCCTTTGCTCAGGAATGTTAAAGAGAGAAACAGAGCTTAGAAAATCTCCCTTAATGCAGTCTGCTTCAAAACAAGAAAAGTTATTACTAGGTTCACTGGGTTTTGAATTAACAAATGCTCAAACGAGGGTATGGGGAGAGATAAAAAAGGATTTTGAAAAGGAGACTCCCATGAGAAGACTGTTACAGGGAGATGTTGGATCTGGAAAGACAGTTATAGCTGCACTTGCAACTCTGCAAGCTTCTCATAATAGTTTGCAAACCGCATTTATGTGTCCTACCGAAATCTTAGCAGAGCAACATTATGAAAATATGACTGAGTGGTTTACTGGTTTGGGTATAAAGGTAGATTTACTTTTGGGTTCAACTAAAGCCAAGGATAGAAAAAGAATTCTTTCGGATTTACAAAGCGGAAAAACACAAGTTTTATTAGGTACTCATGCTTTATTTCAGAAAGATGTTATTTTTAACTCAGTTGGTCTGACCATAATCGATGAACAACATAGGTTTGGGGTTCATCAAAGATTTACTTTACTTGAAAAAGGAGGTGACAAGGAAAAAAGCCCGCATCAACTAATTATGACTGCTACGCCAATACCCAGAACTCTTTCTATGACAGTCTATGGGGCATTAGACACTTCCATAATCGATGAATTGCCGCCTGGAAGAAGGCCTGTTGAAACTACCTCTAGGCCCAATTCTATGCGCAGTAAAGTTATTAAACGTATCGAAGAAGTTTGCCTAGAGGG
Source organism: SAR86 cluster bacterium REDSEA-S09_B4 (assembly GCA_001628005.1). Lineage (GTDB taxonomy): Bacteria > Pseudomonadota > Gammaproteobacteria > Magnimaribacterales > Magnimaribacteraceae > AEGEAN-183. The sequence continues at coordinate 73,705 of LUQU01000003.1, read as the reverse complement.
CCAAAGGGTTTATTGGGTTTGTACCCTTATAGAAGACTCAGACGAACTCGAAGCACAGGCAGCTGAAGAGCTTTTTAAAGAAATAAGTAGCGAAGTACCCAAAGTTAAAACCGGATTAGTCCACGGTCGTCTTAAAAAAGAAGAAAAAGATAAAGTTATAAATAGATTTAGAAAGGGTGACATACAACTTTTAGTTTGTACCACGGTTATAGAAGTAGGAGTAGATGTTCCTGAAGCTACTTTAATGATAATAGAAAATCCAGAAAGACTAGGTCTAGCTCAACTTCATCAACTAAGAGGTAGAGTAGGTAGAAAGGCTGACACAGATTCGCATTGCTTGCTTCTTTTTAGAGAGCCCCTTAGTGAACTAGCTAAGGAGAGAATAAGTACGATGGAAAACACAAATGATGGATTTGTAATAGCTGAAAAAGACCTAGAGCTTAGGGGTGGTGGCGATATTCATGGATTAAGACAGTCTGGCTTAATGAACTTAAAAATAGCTAACCCTATAAGAGATTCAGATCTTTTAGAGTCTGCTCAACAAGAGGCCCTTCTTATTGCTAAAACAAATGAACTTCACGCTAGGTCTCTTATCAATAGGTGGATTGGGGCGAGGCTTGATTATTCAGATTCATAGTTTAGTTAAAACCAAAACCACCCTATCTGGGCTTGGCAAACCTTCTACAGTTCTATCCAACCCTTGACTTAATCCATCTACTAAAGATCTAAATGGCATCCACTTAGTTGCTCTTTGTTCTTCAGGCATAGTTTTTACCGAAGAACCCATTTTCAATATTTTTAAACCTGATTTATTAATTAAGTCTTCCAAGCCTTTTCTAGTGTGAATAAACCAAACGTTAGACATATTTGCATAACTGCTTTTAGGTATAAGAGCCTGTCCATATTCATCAGGAGCTATTAATGTTTCTAGAATTATTTGTCCGCCTTCATTTAAATGCGAAGTTAGTATATTTAGATGATTTTCTGGATTTCTCTGGTGGTACAAAACCCCCATACTGAATACCAAATCAAAACACTTATCAAAAAAAGATATTTCTTCAATCCTTAGTGGAACCATTCTTATTCTGTTTGAGTTAATGAAATGGTTTAATGCCAGAAACTGAGTTAAATGACTGACGTTGGGCTCTAAACAAATTACGAACTCCGCGCCCTTCCCTAACATCCTAAATCCGTAATAACCATTACCCGATCCAACATCTAAAATATTTTTTCCCTTTAATTCTATATTTAAATCCAGAACACGCTCCCATTTCATATTTGACTGCCACTCGGCATCAATAAATATATCTTGAATCGTGAAAGGGCCTTTTCTCCAGGGGACAAGTTGCATTAGGCCTTCTTCCGTTCTTTGTTTGTCTTTACTATCCCATTTCCCTTGAACTGTAATCCCATCTACTAAATCTACTTTGGTTGTGTTAATTAGAGGTAAGTTTGAGATTATTTTCTTCCAATTTTCAATTCGCTTATCTTTTACTTGCCCATAGGGATCTAAATCAAGACTATTCAATAAAGTTGTCCAGTATTTATTTAATCTGATCATTATTTTTGAGCAATTAAAGTAAAGAAATTAAGGTTACTCATAACTTTTCTTATTTCTCTAAAACCAATTTTACTAAGTCTTTGACGATGGTCTTTTTCTAAATCAGTTATCAAAACCCCTTCCAAAGCGTCTCGTTTTCTTGAAATTTCCATTTTTGTATACCCGTTTTTAAACTTAAAGTTGTGATGCAAGTTAAAAAGAGTCTGGTTTCGGTATTTATTATCAAAATGTGTCTTTTCAGACAAAATCAGTAGCCCATTTTTTTTCATCCCACAAAAAACTTTCTCTAATAATTCCTCTCTTTTACTGGATTCTATAAACTGTAAAACATAGTTTATGACCACTACAGAGGCATCTTTAATTTCAATAACTTCTAGATCCTGATTAATAAAATCCAGTTTTTTGGAATCAGTTAAATTCTTAAATTTTGAGTTGCAGCTTGAGATCATTGCCTTTGAATTATCAACAGCATAAATTTGTCCTTCTTTTTTCCCTACTGCCTTGAAGAGGCTTAAAGTAGAAGCTCCAAGTGAACATCCCAAGTCATAACAAGAGCTGTTATTCTGATAATAATTCTTTCCTAAGTTTTCAATAAGTTTTAGGCTGGATTTATAGCCTGGAACTGATCTATCTATCATATCTTCAAAAACTTCCGTCACTTCTTCGTTGAAAGAAAAAGGTAAGTCGTTAAAATTGCCTGCTTTAAAGATGTTATCTTTCTTTGCCATTAGTAAATTAAGTATAAAAAATTAATATTCTATGAATTACATCATTAAGTCACCAGAAACTGAATCCGAGTGGGAAAGATATTTTAACTTCAGATGGGAAAAGTTGAGAAAACCACTTGGTATGCCAAAGGACACACTGAAGGATGATAAAGAACAAGATAGTTGTCATCTTATTGCTGTAAATAATAAAGAAGAGGTAATTGGAACGGGTAGATTACATTTCAATAATGAAGAGGAAGGACAAATACGATATATGGCAGTAAGCGAATCTATCCAAAGAAAAGGTTTAGGTTCAGCTATAGTCTCAGAATTAGAAATGATTGCGAAGAAGAAAGGAGCAGAAGAAATGGTTCTAAATGCTAGAGAAAATGCTATAAATTTTTACTTATCTTTAGGTTATAAAGAGATAGAGCCATATGAATCTGATACTGGCATACCCCATACTACAATGAGGAAAGAATTAATCTGATCAGAGTAAGGGTGCTATTACAAGACTAACTATCGCCATTACATTGATTAAGATATTCATGGAAGGACCAGACGTGTCCTTAAACGGATCGCCCACCGTATCTCCTACAACAGCGGCTGCGTGAGTATCGGTGCCCTTTCCTCCTAGGTTACCTTTTTCAATATATTTCTTAGCGTTGTCCCAGGCTCCACCAGCATTTGCCATGAATAAAGCCATTAAAACACAAGCCAATAAACCCCCTGCTAGCATTCCCCCTAAAGATTCCGGACCTAATATAAAACCTACTAAAGGAGGTGCAGATACAGCAATAAATCCAGGTATAAGCATCTTTTTAAGAGCTGCAGAGGTAGCTATATCAACACACTTAGCAGTATCCGGCTCAGCATTACCTTCAAGAAGACCAGGTATTTCTTTAAACTGTCTTCTTATCTCATTAATCATTTCAAAAGCAGCATCACCAACTGCTGTCATGGTTATCGAGGCTATGAGAAAAGGAATAGCCCCTCCAATAAATAACCCAATTAATACCATGGGATTGTCTAACAGCAATTGAAGGTCCTCCCCTCTGTTTGCAGAAACTGTTGAAACAAAAGCAGCTATTATTGCTAAAGCCGCTAATGCCGCAGCTCCTATTGCAAAACCTTTTCCTATTGCAGCTGTTGTGTTTCCCTGTTCATCTAACTCATCAGTAATTTCTCTTGTTTCAGGAGGCATGCCAGCCATTTCTGCTATACCTCCAGCATTATCAGCAACCGGACCATAGGCATCTATGGCCATAGTTATACCCACTGTAGAAAGCATTCCTACTGCTGCAATTCCAACTCCATATAAACCAGTTAAATTAGTGGAAACGAAAATAATAAGTGCTAAACAAGCCACCGGGATTACAACGGACTGCATCCCAACAGATAACCCTGTAATCATTACAGTTGCAGGTCCTGTCTGGCCTGATTCTGCAATTTTAACTATAGGCTTTGAGCCTGTGTAATATTCGGTAATTAAACCAATTACTATGCCTCCTGCAGAACCACAAACAACTGCTAGCCAAATATTGCTTTCAGGAACTAAGAAATTAATAAGAAAATAGGCAGCCGATACAAAAAGAATTGGTGCTGCAATTGTGCCTATTCTCATTGCCAAGGCTGGAGATAGATTAGAAAAGATTCTAACTACGATTATGCCAATAATTGACGAAATCAGTCCTATCGAGGCTAGAGCTAATGGTAAAAACATCATGCCTTCTCTATTTGCCTCTGCAATAACTGCTGAGGTTGAAGCAATTGCAATACAGGCAACCATAGAGCCACAGTAAGACTCAAAAATATCTGAGCCCATTCCTGCTATGTCACCTACATTATCTCCGACATTATCGGCTATAACTCCTGGATTCCTTGGATCATCTTCAGGTATTCCAGCTTCCAGCTTACCAACCAGGTCTGCTCCAACATCTGCGCTCTTTGTGTATATTCCTCCACCTACTCTTGAAAATAAAGCTACGATCGATGCGCCCATAGCAAATCCTTCTATGGAATGAGCATCTCCACTTAATAGATAATATAGCGATCCTAATCCTATCAACCCAAGAGATGCTACACAGAGCCCCATAATTGAACCGCCATAAAATGCAACTGAAAGTGCTGTTTCTGCACCAGATTCTGAAGCAGCTGTTGCGGTCCTAACATTTGCTTTTGTTGCTGAGTACATTCCTATCCAACCGGCAATAGAAGAAGAAAGAGCGCCTGCTAAAACAGCTATAGCTGTATCTTGTCCTAAAGATCTCCAAACTAAAACTATCACTACAACTGCAAATATTGTTAAGTACAGATATTCGGTTTTCATAAACGTCATAGCGCCAAGGTGGATTTGATCTCCAATCTTCTTTACGTTTTCATCCCCTTCAGGAAATCTATTAACAATAATGTAAAGTCCTAGAGCGACTAGAAGACCTACAAATCCTAATAAAGGGGGTATGGCAAGATAACTCTCTATCATTATTTCTCCTTAAATCAAAAACCTTCTTGAGAACTATTAACAGCGGCGAAGTCTACAAGATAAAGGGGGCAATTCAAATTAATCTTTATCACTCTGAATTAAAGGTTGATAAATCCAGTTCATTTTCTGATTTAGCAACAATACACGAAACCGCAGCATCTCCACACACATTAACTGCGGTTCTCATCATGTCTAAAATTCTATCAACAGCTAATATTAAACCTATTGCATCTAAAGGCAGGCCAAGAGATCCAAGAATCAGAGCTAAAGTAACTGTACCAGCAGACGGTACTGCTGCAGTTCCTATAGAAGTTACTATGGCTAACAAGACGATTTGTCCGTACTGAACTAAAGATAAATCTATGCCAACAGTACTGGCAATAAACATAGTCGCAAGGCCCTGCATGATAGCTGTTCCATCCATATTTATAGTTGCCCCAACAGGAACAACAAAAGAGGAGACATCTTTCTTAACGCCAAGATCATCGGTTACTGTTTTTAAAGTTACAGGTATCGTGGCTGCACTTGAAGAAGTAGAGAAAGCAAACAAGGCTACATTTCTCATCTTTCGATAAAAAACTATAGGGCTGAGGTTAGCGAAAGACTTAAGCATCAATGAATAAGTAAATAGAGAATGAAAAGCCAATACAAAGATTAATAAGAGAACGTATTGAGCTAAATCACCAAAAATATTTAATCCTTTAGCCATTACATAACTGCCCATTAAGCAGAAAACACCAATCGGAGCAAAACTCATTATTAACAAAACTATCTTCAGAAAAACTGTATTAAGTCTTTCAAAGGACTTTGAAAGTCCATCTGTTAAATCGTCTGTGAGATTTAGAGCTATTCCAAACAAAATGCTTATAAATACTATTCCCAACATATTATTTTCAATAAAAGCACCGAAAATATTATTTGGAAAAATTCTTAAAACCGTTCCATATAAACTTGAATCGCCCGACGGGGGGATGTAAGGGTCCACTGTTCCTTCGAATCCAGAAAGATTAAAAACCCAACCAAAAAATAAAGCCAAGCTCACCGCTATGGCAGTGGTGAATAAATAAAGTCCAATGGTTTTGGTAGCTATAGATCCTAGCTTTACCATATTGGATAGAGAAGATATTCCTGATACTAGTGAGAAGAAAACAAGCGGCACAACTACAAGCATCAAAAGATTCTTAAAAATCTGTCCACCCAGATTAAAAATATACTTTTCTACAACTACTGATATATTTTCAGAAATAACTCCAGATGTGTAGTAAAAGATTGAAGCAACTAGAACACCAGCTGCCATTCCAATCAAAACATTTCTTGTGAGGTTCTTAGGAGCAGATAAAGCGTTCATATTTCAACCATTTCAAAATCTTCCTTGCCTACTCCACAATCTGGACATACCCAATCTTCGGGTACATCATCCCAAGCCGTTCCTGGTTCAATTCCTTCTTCTGGCCAGCCTTCTTCTTCATCATAGGTGAAACCACATACTATGCATTCCCACTTTTTCATTTATTTTTACTTTTGCTTATTAATAAAATGCGACATTCTAACTCAACTTTCTTGGCAACCTAGACTAAAGTACTCCTTCTTTAGTACTTAGGATAGAAAAAGTGAAATGACTAGTAAGTTAATTGGGTTAGGAAAACTTATGCGGCTTGAAAAGCCTATCGGAACTTTTTTGCTTCTATGGCCAACTTTAAGTGCTTTTATGATTTTGAAGGATGGTTCACCCACTCTGAAACTCGTTATTATTTTCTGCTTAGGAACCTTTTTAATGCGTTCTGCTGGTTGTGTTATTAATGACTTTTTTGATAAAGATTTTGATGGCAAAGTAGAGAGGACTAAAGAGAGGCCAATTGTAACTGGTGAGGTAAGTAGCCTTGAGGCAATGATCCTCTTTTTTATTTTAATAAGCCTTTCAGCATTATTATTATTTTGGACAAATAAACTAACCATTCTTATTGCATGCATGGGCCTACTAATTGCTGTTTTCTATCCTCTGACAAAAAGATTTTTTAAAGTCCCTCAATTTTTTTTGGGATTGGCGTTTTCTTGGGGAATATTAATGGTTTCAGCTGCAGAGTTAGATAGGATCTCTGTCACATCTCTAATTATGTTTTCAGCATGCTTTTTTTGGATATTAGCCTATGACACAGCTTATGCTATGAGTGATAAAGAAGGAGATCTATCGATTGGTCTTAATTCTTCTGCCATAACTTTCGGAAAGCACTCACCAGCCTTAATTGTTGTATTCCATTTGATATCTCTTTCTCTTTGGAGTCTCTGTGCTTTACTAGAAAAAATAAGTCCAATTTTTTATTTAAGTATTGTTGTTTGTCTTGGACTAGTTTTTATGCAATTTCTTCTTGTTAGAAATGAAGAACCGGATAAATGCCTTAGAGCCTTTAAGCAAAATAATTGGATAGGTTTTTCAATTTTAGTAGGCACAATACTTGCCAGCATTGTCCAAATGTGAATTTATATTAAATAAATGAAAATAACCTTTATTGAATCTATTAAAAACATCGATAAAACAACTTGGGATGATTTAGTCAGTTCTGACTATCCCTTTATGAAACATTCTTTCTTGTTGTCTTTAGAAGAAAGCAAGTGTGTTGGGGAAGGAACAGGCTGGTACCCATTTCACCTCCTTGTAAAGGAAGATGAAGATGTAATTGCTTTAATGCCTATGTACATAAAAACTGATTCACATGGAGAATTTATTTTTGACTGGTCTTGGGCTGATGCTTTCTACAGAAATGGCTTAGATTATTACCCTAAACTAGTAAGCGCAATTCCCTTCACTCCCGCTTCGGGTCCAAGGTTATGCATTTTGGATGAAAATAAAAGAACAACAATAAGTGCACTTATTAAAGAAGGATTAGAAGAAATTTCTACTAAACTAAAGATTTCTAGTGCTCATATTCTTTTACCCGAAAAGAATGAACTTACAGCTTATATAGATTCCGGATTTAGCATGAGAACCAGCTATTCATTTCATTGGTTCAACAACAACTACTCTGACTTTAATGATTTTCTTGATGAGTTGACTTCGAGGCAGAGAAAAAATCTAAAAAAAGAAAGGTCTAAGATTTATGATCAAAACATTCAAATGGAAAGAATTTCGGGGAAAGATATATCGAAAAAACATTGGGAGAGTTTCTTTAAATTTTATCAACTAACTTATTTAAAACGGGGCATGCAAGCATATTTAAACCTAGAATTCTTTCATCAAATTTCAAAATGTCTACCTGAATCAATATTGTTAGTGATGGCCAAGGAAACTGAGACAGGAGAGTACGTGGCTGGTGCCTTAAACTTTTGTGACTCGAAGAATCTCTATGGAAGATATTGGGGTTGTCTTGAGGAATACGACTCTTTGCATTTTGAAACTTGTTACTATCAAGGAATAGAACATTGTATAGAGCTAAAGTTAAATAAATTTGATCCAGGGGTTCAAGGAGAGCACAAGATTAAAAGAGGATTTCAACCAGTTGAAACTTACTCGACCCATTGGATAAAAGATGAAAGATTTAAAAAAGCTATTGATGATTTCTTGGTAAGGGAAAGAGAGCACGTCCTAGAATATAACGAAAGATGCAAATCTCTCTTACCCTTTAAAAGCTCGGTAATTAATGAACTCTACCCTAATGAAACAAGAATTAAACTCTAGTTCTCTTAAAGAAGGACTTCAATTTTTATGTGATAAAGATCCTGGGTTAAAAGCACTACTAAAAAAAAGAAAGGGTCAAATTACCTTTTTCAAAAGGCCTTCAGGATTTGAGGGGTTGATAAATCTAATTGTGGAACAACAGCTTTCTGTTGCTTCAGCTAAAGCTATCTTTGGAAGATTAAAACAATGTATTACTCCATTTTCTGCAAAGGAATTCATTAAAACTGATGAAAAGGTTTTTAGAGAAGCGGGTCTTAGTTTTCAAAAGATTAATTACTGCTTTGGTATTGCAAAAGCATGCCTTTCAGGAGATCTTAACTTTGATTCACTAGAACTGATGTCTAATGAAGAGGTAATAAATGAATTAACTAAGCTTAAAGGTATTGGAGAATGGACTGCACAGTGTTACTTGCTTGGATGCATGTCTAGGAAAGATGCTTGGCCTTCTGCAGACTTAGGATTACAGGTTGCAATACAAAGACTAAAAGGCCTAAAAAATAGACCTGAAAAGTTGACAACAGAAAAAATTGCTGAATCTTGGAAACCCTTTAGATCAGTAGCTGCGTTAATATTATGGTCGTCTTATGACTAATAAAAATAACTTAGGAGTAACATTAAGAAGAAAGCCAAAGACTAATCTTAAGGGCCTTCTATTTTTATATGAGAAGAACTTTATGCTTATAAAAGAGATTATTCCTACTTATAGAAAAAACCTTAACTTGTCTTATCTTCTACCAGAAGCTGATCTCAACTCAAGAGTAACTTTAGAATTAAGTAAAGATTCTAAATATACGTCTACATTAGTTATAAAACAGTCAGGATTCTCAACCAAAGAATTGATTGCTACTGAAATTGTTGTAGCCATTTACCATGATATAAGAATGGCAGAGGTAAGAAAATTTAATGGAAAGCAACTATTTTGGGCAAGAAATAAATACCCAAACAAAAACATGTTTCATAGAGATGAAAAATATCAATGGAATAAATTCTTCTCTGAGTGGTTAATTTTTTCTAAAAAAGAAGGTTTAGCTGAAAAAATTGTTCGTATTAATGCACCTTAGTAGTGCATATGCTTTTATCTAGTGCATTTTGCACTCTATACTAACTTTAAAGGCCCTGTACTGGGGCTTTTTTTATGATATTATTTCATTTCATTTTTATGTACGGAGAAAATTAAATGTCAGAAACAAAAATCTATGAATATGTTTGGCTTGATGGATTTCAGCCAGAACCTTCTATCAGAAGTAAAATTAAAGCAACTACAGATGACACACCCCCAGAGTGGTCCTTTGATGGTTCTTCAACTCAACAAGCAGAAGGTGGAAGCTCAGATTGCTTACTACTTCCAGTAAATACTTATGATTGTCCTTTATTTGCTGATTATCTTGTTATGTGTCAAGTCGAAACAGGAGAGCATGAAACTCATCCTTCTAATACCAGAGCAGCTGCAGAAAAAATATTAAACGACGAATGGTGGTTTGGATTTGAACAAGAGTATTTCTTTACTAATAAGGATGGAAGTCCTTTAGGTTGGGAAGATGGTACACCTAGACCACAAGGTGACTACTATTGTGGTGTTGGAGCAGATAATGTTCAAGGAAGAGAAATCTCTGAAGCTCATCTAGAAGCCTGTATTGATGCTGGAATTGAGCTTACAGGAACAAATGCCGAAGTAGCATTAGGACAGTGGGAATATCAATGCTTCGGTAGGGGCGTGAAAGCTGGAGATGATCTTTGGGTAAGTAGATATTTGCTATACAAGATTGCTGAAGATTTTGGAGTTGGAGTTAATCTCCATCCTAAGCCAAAGAGTGGTGACTGGAATGGTTCTGGAATGCATACAAATTTTTCTAATGAAGAAATGAGAACAAATGGTTCAGAAAATCTTTTCACTTCAATGTGTGAAAAACTTGGAGAAGTTCACGAGGAAGGTATTTCTCATTATGGTTCAGATAATGATCAAAGACTAACCGGCCTTCATGAAACACAAAAAATTTCTGAATTCTCATACGGTGTCAGTGATAGAGGAGCAAGTATTCGTATTCCTATTTATACTCTTGAACATGACTGGAATGGTTACCTAGAAGACAGGCGACCAGCTTCAAATGCAGATCCTTATAAGATCATTGCTCACATAGTGGGAACTTTAACTTAAATGTTTTTAAGAGCTAAAAATTTTAAGTTGAACTGTTACTTTAAAGAATAAAAAAGAGGGAGATGTTCTCCCCCTTTTTTTTCTTAAAGAGTCCATGCAAAAATTAGATAGAAGTTACCTGGATGAACTAAGAACTGGGGTTCTGCTTTTAGACAGATTTTTAAAAATTAAATATTTAAATCCTTCTGCTCAATCATTATTAGATACTAGTTTTAAGTCTTCTAAAAACAAAAAGCTCAAGGAATTATTCTTTGAAGAGTCAGAAGACTTTGACAGCTTTCTAGAAAATCTCAATAACAAAACAACTTTTTCAAAAGTTGATATCCTTTTGTTTATTAAGGGCGGAAAGAAGCTGTTATGTGATTACCATATTCAACCATTTAAAGATGAGTTAATTGGCGAAGGCTTTATATTGGAGATTATAAATAAAGACTACTTGCATGAAGTCCGTGAAAGGCTCAGATCTCAATCCAATCAAGAAGTGACCTCTGCCTTTATTAAAGGCCTTGCTCATGAGATCAAGAATCCTTTAAGTGGTATTAGAGGTGCAGCCCAATTATTGAGTCAAAAACTGCCAAAAGAACATTTGGGAGAATACACAGAAATGATAATTAACCAAACCGACAGGCTCTCTTCATTAGTTAATGACATTCTTGGTCCAAATAGAAAGCCTGCTTTTGAAATGCAGAACATTCATGCACCTTTAGAAAATGTTATAACTTTGTTAAAACAAAACTTAAGTGAAAATGGTATTAATTTGCTTAAAGACTATGACCCAAGCATCCCGGAAATTTATATAGATATTTATTTATTGGAACAAAGCATCTTAAATCTAGTTAACAATGCCAGGGATTCTTTGATAGAAGGAGAGGTTCTATCACCAGAGATAAAGATTAAAACAAGAGTTCTGCATCAAGAATTACTTGGAGAAACTCAACATAAAACGGTTTGTAGAATCTCTGTGATTGATAATGGGCCTGGAATACCCAAAGACCTTAAGGACTCAGTATTTTTTCCCATGATATCTTCAAAGTCTGAAGGGTCGGGCTTAGGTCTTTCTATTACCCAAGGAATTATTTCTCAACATAAGGGGACTATAAAGTTTGAAAGTGAACCAGGTAAAACAGAATTTAGCATTCTAATTCCGATTGAACATAAGTTCAGAGAGCGACAACTAAGGAGGGTAAATGCCTGAGAAGAATTTAGTTTGGGTAGTCGACGATGATGAATCTATAAGATGGGTTCTTGAAAAAGGACTTTCAGAAAACGGTTTAAAGGTAGAAACATTTGAATCAGCTCATCAAGTCATAAAAAAGCTAGAAGAAGAGTCTCCCGGAGCAATCCTGTCTGACATTAAAATGCCGGGTACCAGTGGATTAGCTCTCTTGGATCAAGTTAAAGAAATTAGACCCGATATACCAGTCATAATAATGACAGCCCACTCTGACCTTGAAAGTGCAGTCGAGTCTTATGAGCATGGAGCATGGGAATATCTTCCTAAACCATTTGATATAAATGAAGCCATAAAAATTGTAAGAAGAGCAATTACTTCTGAAGAAGAAGATCAAGAAGAACCTGAGAGTCGTCCTAAGGCTGAGATAATTGGTGAAGCTCCTGCTATGCAGGAAGTTTTTAGAGCCATAGGAAAATTATCCAATTCAAATTCGACCGTCTTATTGGTAGGTCATTCAGGAACGGGGAAAGAACTAGTAGCCCAAGCATTATTTCAACATAGTCCACGAAAAGATAAAGCATTCATAGCCTTAAATATGGCTGATATACCAAAAGAATTATTAGAAGCAGAATTATTTGGTCACGAAAAAGGTGCTTTTACAGGAGCGGACGAGAGGAGAATAGGAAGGTTTGAACAAGCTAATGAGGGAACACTCTTTCTTGATGAAATCGGAGATATGCCTTTAGAAACTCAAACCAGACTATTGAGAGTTCTTTCAAACGGAGAGTTTTATAGAGTTGGAGGCCGAAAACCAATAACGGTTGATGTAAGAATAATTGCTGCCACTCACCAAAGCCTAGAGGAACAAGTAGAAAAGGGAGTTTTTAGGGAGGACTTGTTTCATCGTTTGAATGTAATAAAAATCTCTTTACCCAACTTGAGTGAAAGAAGAGAAGATATTCCAGCTCTTAGTAAGCACTTTCTAAAAATCAGTGCCCAAGAATTAAATGAAGAGGTCAAATTCTTATCAGAAGAAGTAGAAGATTACTTTTCTAGATTATCGTGGCCAGGAAATGTAAGGCAACTAGAGAATGTGTGCAGGTGGTTAACCGTTATGGCACCTTCAAGACAAATTAAATTAGAAGATCTACCTGTTGATCTAAAAAGTGAAAGTACTGAGTCTAAGACGGAATGGACAGGAAAATTAAAATCTTGGGCTGAAGATTCCCTAGCAAAAGGAGAAACAGAATTATTGGATCTAGCTTTGCCTGAATTTGAAAAGACAATGATAGAGGCCGCATTAGGTAAGACAATGGGTAAAAAAAATGAGGCAGCTAAGCTTTTAGGATGGGGCAGAAATACCCTAACTAGAAAAATAAAAGACTTGGGGATGAATTAATAGATTTTTTTATTTGGCGAGAGGCATTCCATTCCCTTCCCAGGACATCATCCCTCCGCCAATTATATTGACATCAAGGTAACCTAATTTAATAAGGGAAATACCAGATTTCTTTGAATTCATTCCTGTTCTACAAACCAAGATTATTGGCGTCTCTTTGGGGTGCTTTTTAGTCGTTAAGTGTTGTTCCAATTTATCTTCTTGCATATTAATTGACCCAGCGATGTGCCCTGAAGAAAATTCTTGTGAGGGTCGCAGATCTAGTACCAAAGCCTCTTCTTTGTTAATCTTTCTGGTTGCTTCGCTTGGACTTAATTTTTTGCCTCCCTTTCTACCTTCATAAACAATCAAAGCCAAAATACTTAGCAATAGCAGAGTTACAGCTATAAAGTTTTGGGAAATAAATAGAAAGAATGTATTCATTTTGGATCGTGATTATATAGGTTCGTGAGTTAGAATAGTTTCTTTCAAAGAATTAATTTAGAAGATTAAAACATTATCAATGGCATCTCTAGTTCTTGTTAGGCACGGTCAAAGTGAATGGAATGAAAAAAACCTTTTCACAGGGTGGAAGGATCCTGACCTAACTGATAAAGGAGAAAAAGAGGCCTTAATAGCAGGTAGGGCCTTAAAGGCATCTGGCTATAAATTCGACCTTATGTTTACTTCTGTGTTGTTAAGAGCTAAGAGAACGGGAAGTATTATTCTTAAGCAAATGGCCCAAGAAGACATAAAAATTGTTGAGAATGAAGCTTTAAATGAAAGAAATTACGGAGATCTAGCAGGCTTGAATAAAGATGAAGCTAGAAAAAAGTGGGGAGATGACCAGGTTCATAAGTGGAGAAGATCTTTTGACATAGCACCCCCGGGTGGAGAAAGCCTAAAAATGACCGCCGAGAGAGTACTGCCCTATTACGAAAATAATATTCTTCCTCTGCTAATTGATAACTTAGAAATCGTAATAGCTGCACACGGTAATTCTCTTCGTGCTCTTGTCATGGAATTAGATAAACTTAGTCCAGAAGAGGTAGTGAAGCTAGAAATCCCAACAGGGATGCCTATTTGCTACCAAGTAAACAAACTGGGCGAGGTTGTAGCTAAAACCATAATGTAAAACTAAACTATTCTTACTGGAATGCTATCAGTATGAAAATCACAGTTAAATGAAAAAATTTAGTACCAGACTAGTTCTTTGGCATGAATTGCATGGTAGAAAAAACCTCCCTTGGCAGAAGAAAATCACTCCTTACAAAGTTTGGGTTTCCGAAATTATGCTCCAACAAACACAAGTTGTTACCGCTATACCTTATTTTAAAAAATTTATTCAGGAGTTTCCTACAGTAAAAAGCCTTTCTAAAGCTACCCCAGATCAAGTTCTAAAACTTTGGTCAGGCCTAGGTTATTATGCAAGGGCTAGAAACCTTCATAAAGCAGCTAAACTAATCTGCTCTAACCACGAAGGAAAGATCCCGAGTTCTATTAATGAATTAGTTGAATTACCCGGTATAGGTAGATCTACTGCGGGGGCTATTCTGTCCCTGGGTTTCAAGAAGAAAGCTCCTATTTTGGATGGTAACGTAAAAAGGGTATTGGCAAGACACTTTAAAATCGAAGGTAACCTTCAAGCCTCTTCCACAACTAAACAATTATGGCAAATCTCTGAAAGTCTATTGCCTAGCAATAGAATTGATATTTATACGCAAGCTATTATGGATTTGGGTGCTACTGTTTGCACTAAATCAAATCCTTTGTGTTCAAACTGTCCTGTTAACCAAGATTGTTCAGCTTTTAAAGAAGGTCTGGTTGATACCCTGCCCTTAAAGGTAAAAAGAAAATCAAAACTTACCAAAAAGGTGCTCTGGCTTTTACCTCAAGGCCCCTCTGGAGAGATATTGTTAGAAAAAAGAAAAGAAGAAGGAATTTGGGGTGGTCTTTGGTCATTTATAGAAACCGAAAAAAAAGCGGAATTAGAGTTAGCACTATCTCGTAATTTTGATTCAAATATCTCAAATATAAAAAAACTCAAAAAAGTTAAACATAATTTCAGTCACTTTAATTTAGAGGCCATCCCTTATCTCGTAAAAGTAAAGAAAGGTAAAAAAATCAAAAACACTGTTTGGGTTAACTTCAAAAATGTAGAATCCTTAGGGTTACCAGCACCCGTTAAAAAAACTATCAACCAAATAACAATGCCATGACAAGATCAGTCCTCTGTAAAAAATTTAAAAAGGAATTACCAGGTTTAGATAAACCTCCTTATCCAGGACCTAAAGGACAAGAAATTTTTGAAAATGTCTCAAAGCAAGCATGGGAAGAGTGGCTTGATCATCAAAAAATGCTTATAAATGAAGGCCAAATTAATCTGACGGATAAAGAGGCTAGGAAGTGGTTAAATGAACAAATGGATTTATTTCTTTCAGGAGAAGAGTACGCGAGGCCGGAAGGATATACACCTCCAAAAGAATAGCACCTTCTTTAAGGCAGTATATTTGTATACAATCCGCTCCACATTTTGCCCAGATAGCTCAGTTGGTAGAGCAAAGGACTGAAAATCCTTGTGTCGGTGGTTCGATTCCACCTCTGGGCACCATCTCTAAAATTTTTTAAAATTAGGCCTTAATATTAATTTTAATAGTCTGTGTTAGAGTAATTAATCTTGAAATAGTCAAAATGGAAATACCTGTCTTAGATATAACTGATAAAACTCAGGATAAAATAGAAAACCTTTCAGGATTCGGTTGTTTGGTTGTAAAAAATGCCATATCGGAGAATATAAGAGAGAAAGTTAAAACCGAACTAGAACCAGCGATGGAAATGTCCCCCGCGCAGATTGATGATCCTGAAGACTTTTATCCTGGAAATACTAGAAGAATGAGTGCCTTGGTCGCGTTATCTGAAACTACTGGAAAACTAGCAATCGATAAAATGTCTATGGAAATTTGTGACCATTTTTTATTGCCTAACTCAAACTGTGGTTATCAACTTCATGTAAGTGCTGCTGTGGAAGTTGGTCCTGGTTCTCGAAAACAAATATTACATAGAGAGGAAGACCCATTTCCATTTTTTGATCTTCCGCGACCGAATCTAATTGTTGCAAGTATGTGGGCAATAACTGACTTTCGTGCCGACAATGGAGCTACCTTGCTGGTACCAGGTAGTCACACATGGGGGAAAGATAGAAAGCCAAAAGATGAAGAAATACTATCGGCAGAAATGCCTGCAGGGTCAGTCTTGTATTGGTTGGGAGGAACTCTGCATGGTGCAGGAGCTAATGTTTCTAATGACTGGAGATATGGAGTCATTCTTTCTTACTCTCTAGGTTGGTTGCGTCAGGAAGAAAATCAATATCTAGACGTAACTTCAGAAGACGTAAAAAAACTTCCTAAGGATCTTGCTGAGCTAATTGGTTATAGAGCTTATGGCGGATTAGGATTCTCGATAAATCCAGAACATTTCTTTCTGCAAGAAGACTGAAAATCCTTGTGTCGGTGGTTCGATTCCACCTCTGGGCACCATATTCTTCTTATATGCCCTTTTAAATATTACTTGCAAAAAGCCGAATATATGGAAGACCAATTTTCAGCTTGTTCGAGATAATCCATTTGCCTCTTTCTTAGTTCCTCTTCTCCTTTATAATCACCATCCCTGCCAGCTGCTTCGGAAAGTCCTCTCATAGACTCAGATGCTCCAATAAGTTGACCAACCCCTGCTTCTATTCTTCCACATCCTGCTTCATCCCATTTAGCAGCTGAAAAAGCAGAACAGGAAAAAATAAAGACCATAGTTGTAATAAGATATTTCATAATCCCTCCTAAAAAGTTAAGTCTTTCATATTACTACCTAATATTTAAATTAACTACACCGCAGGGGTCCACAGACTTTCTATGAGAGGAGATGAGATCATCCTTTAAGATTTGATTACTATTTAAACTCATCATAAGCTAGAGTGTAATTTCAAAATAATTAAATACGGAGCGTAAAAATGCCAGCAATCAATGAAGTTACGAATTTAGAAATAGAATCAAATATAGCTGTACTAACTTTGAATTCACCTCCTGTTAATGCACTTTCCGCAAATGTTAGAGAAGGACTGCATGTTGGTGTTAAACAAGCCATTGAGGACGAAGATACAAAAGCAATTGTATTAATTTGTGAAGGCAGGACATTTATTGCTGGTGCTGATATCACTGAATTTGGTCAAGCCCCTAAAGGCCCTTCACTTTTTGAAGTCCAAGACATGATAGAAGATTCACCTAAACCGGTTATTTCAGCTATTCACGGCACTGCCCTGGGTGGTGGTTTAGAAGTTGCCCTAACCTGTCACTACCGAATTGCAGTGCCTTCAGCTAGATGTGGTCTTCCAGAAGTGAACCTTGGATTATTACCTGGTGCCGGAGGGACACAACGCCTACCTAGAATAGTAGGCGCGCAAAAAGCTTTACAAATGGTTACATCAGGACAGCATGTTCCTGCTAAACAGTGCCTAGAAATGGGATTAGTTGATGAATTGGCTAATGAAGAAAATCTGTTAGCGGATGCTATTAAATTTGCAACAACGATAGTTGAAGAAAAAAGACCTCTGGTTAAAGTCAGAGACAATGAAGAAAACATTAAGGCAGACAAAGGAAACGACACTTTATTTACAGATTTTAGAAAATCGATTGCTAGACGAACTAGGGGTTTTTTAGCACCTGAATACAACATTCAATGCATAGAGGCAGCGGTTAACAAGTCTTTCGAAGAGGGCTTAAAAGTTGAGCGGGATCTTTTTACTAAACTAGTTACAGGTACTCAGTCAGCTGCACAAAGGTATGTTTTCTTCTCCGAAAGACAAGTTAACAAGATTCCTGATATCCCACGAGAAACTGAAGTGAGTGAGATAAATTCTGTTGGAGTTATTGGAGCCGGAACTATGGGGGGTGGTATATCCATGAATTTCGCTAATGTAGGTATTCCTGTAACTATAGTTGAACAGAATCAAGAGAGATTAGATAAGGGCTTAGCAGTTATTAGAAAAAACTATGAGAACACAGCAAATAAGGGAAGGATCTCTATGGAAGATGTGGAAACAAGAATGGGATTAATAACCGGCGAGTTGTCTGTTGAATCCTTGAATACACAGGACCTTATTATCGAGGCGGTTTTTGAAAACATGAAGTTAAAAAAGGAAATCTTCAATAAACTTGACGGTATTGCTAAACAGGGAGCCATTCTTGCTTCTAATACCTCAGCCCTTAATGTGAATGAGATAGCTGCAGAAACAAATAGGCCAGAAGATGTCATAGGCCTTCACTTCTTTAGTCCTGCTAATGTCATGAGATTATTAGAAATAGTTAGAGGAGAAAAGACTTCCAAATCAGTCGTCGCTAGCTCCATGTCAATTGCTAAAAGGATAGGCAAGATAGCTGCCGTTGTTGGTGTTTGCCCTGGATTCGTAGGCAATCGAATTCTTGCTCAGCGACAAAGAGAAGCGAATAAATTAATTCTTGAAGGCGCTTTACCTTGGGATATAGACGACGCTCTCTTTGACTTTGGGTTTCCTATGGGTCCTTTTGCTATGTCAGACCTTGCTGGACTTGATATTGGGTGGAGTAAAGAAACTTCAAAAGGTGAAACTTTAAGAGATGTTCTTTGTGAAGCGGGCCGCCTTGGACAAAAATCTGGAAAAGGATTTTATTTATATGACGAAAACAGAGTTAAATCACCTGATCCTGAAGTTGAAGCCATTATCAGAGACTTTGCTCAAGCTAGGCAGATACGCCTCAGGGACATCAGCAAAGAGGAAATATTGGAAAGATGTCTATACCCTATGATTAATGAAGGATTTAAAATTCTAGAAGAAGGCATGGCTATAAGGGCCAGTGATATAGATATAGTTTGGATTAATGGTTATGGCTGGCCAGTCTATGAAGGCGGACCTATGTTTTACGGTAGTCTTGTTGGGTTTGATAAAGTTCTAGACTGGTTAAATAAAATGGAAAAAGAACTTGGTCCTGAATTTGCACCTTCTCCGTATTTAGAAAAAGTAGTTAAAGAGAATATTAATATTTTTGCTTAACTTAAGACAGAGCCTTCTGTTCTCTGTAATTATTGATAAAACCTATGTAGTTTAAATACAACCACACGGGTGTAACGGCTAATATCCACCATAATTCAGTTACGACCAATAAATATATACCGGGAATATTTACTAATAAAAAAGCTATAAATCCATACATTCTTGTCTTCGCACTTAAGCTGGTTAATAAGAAGGTGCCTATTATTGCTATTCCTTGATCTAAAATTTGTGCTGTATTAAATAAATTTATTTCAAACATAATCCCCTCTCCTCTTTTATAACAAATTAAATTTCGCCTTGTATAATCTTCAAGTTGTACTTACTACATCATGAAAGTAATTATCTTATCTGCAATTAAGGAAGAAACACATTCCTTGAATACTGAATATGACATTAATCATACCGGTGTAGGTAAAATTAACGCTGCCCTATCAACCCTGAGAACAGTCAAGGAAGAAAAGCCTGACTTAATTATAAATTTCGGCACAGCAGGATCTCTGAATACCAATATCTCAGGATTAATTGATTGTAAATATTTTATTCAACGAGACATGGACTCCAGGCCCTTGGGTACAGGCTTAGGACAAACTCCTTTTGAAGAAGACCCACCTATGGTTATTGAGATTGAAGATCATCCTGTTAATACAATAAATATGAACTTGATTTGTGCGACTGGTGATTCTTTTGTTGAATCCGACATTGGCTTAAAGGCTGATGTTGTTGATATGGAGGCTTATGCTATAGCTAAAGTCTGTTATCAGGAATCCATTCCGTTTGCCTGTTTCAAGTACATTTCAGATTTTGCTGATGAAAGTGCTGCGAATGATTTTAGTGAAAACGTTAAGAAAGCAGGAATAGTCTTCTCTGAATACCTAAGTGATAAATCAATCTAGTTGTATCAAGCTTTCGACCTTAATGCCGTTAGATAAGGTTATTTCTTCATGAACATTAACTAAGTCAATGAACACAAGAGCCTGTTTTACTGTGTAGCCTGCTTTTATACATAGGTCGCAAGCAGCGGACATGGTTCCGCCAGTGGCAAGAATATCATCAATCAAAATTATTTCTGTTCCCTTAGTTTGAGCTTCCTTAATTTCAAGTTGGTCTAAACCGTATTCAAGTTCATATTGAATGTCTATTTTAGGGGGCGGAAGTTTTCCTCCTTTCCGTAGCAACAACATACCAATATTTAATCTCTCTGCTATTGCAGAAGCAAAAATAAAACCCCTTGCATCAATCCCCGCAATCATTTCTGGCTTGTGATTAATTAGATTGCACATACCGGATATGCTTTCACTATAAGCTTCGGGGTTAGCAAGAATTGGAGAAATATCTTTAAAGTTAATACCCTCTTGTGGCCAATCCTCGATTGAATCAATATAGTTTTTTAAATCCATAAGAGTCTTAATCTTTAAACTTATACAATACAATAACGAACTTAACTTAATAGGAAAGAAAAAAATGAGCAACACTGCTTCAATAATGTCTATATTGGCATGCTTGGTTTTAGGAATAGCCATAGCCGCAGCGGGCAGTCCGGGTTCAATTTATTTACTTGGCCTTCCCTCTTTTGCCATTGCCGCTTCTATTGGATTTATACTTCATTGGCTCATCTTTATACCCTCTTACATTTACCAAACAGAACACTATTTTGATTTAACGGGTTCAGCTTCTTATCTATCTATAGTTCTTTTTACTTTCTTGGCCCTAAGTGAATTGGATATAAGATCGATCTTGATTGGAGTCCTCATTATGGTTTGGGCTGTGAGGTTAGGATATTTTCTTTTTTCTAGAGTAAAAAGGGAGGGCAAGGACAACAGATTTACCGTGATGAAAACCAAGTTTTGGTGGTATTTATTTACCTGGACCCTTGGGGGGCTGTGGGTATTTATTACCATGGCAGCAGGTCTAGCAGCAATGACTTCAAGCAAGGTTGTGCCCCTAGGCTGGTTTGCCCTTATTGGAATAATTTTATGGCTTGAAGGATTCATAATTGAAGTTGTAGCTGACCATCAAAAAACTAAATTTAGAGCCAAAAAGGAAAATGAAAATAAATTCATAAATGAAGGCCTTTGGCGTTTTTCAAGGCACCCGAATTACTATGGAGAAATAACTTTATGGCTTGGCATAGCTCTTATAGCTTTTCCGGTTTTAGAGAGTTGGCAACTTCTTACTTTGATTTCTCCTATTTTTGTTTATATTCTCTTAACCAGAATTAGTGGAATTAGCATGTTGGAGAGAAGAGCGGATAAGAAATGGGGAGACGATCCAGAATATCTTCTATACAAAGAAAGTACCTCTGCTTTAATTCCAATGAGTAAAAAATTAAGGAAAAACGATGAGTGAAGAAAAGAAAACGGGCAGCTGCTTATGTGGGGACATAAGTTATAGCTTTAGCGAGTCTTCAGTAATATCTGCAAGTCATTGCCATTGCACAGATTGTCAAAAGTCGACAGGTTCTGGCAAAGCTACAATTATTATGGTTCCCGAAGAAGCTTTAGAAATTAAAGGAGAATTGAAGTTTTATACGGTTACCGGTACTGACGGAAGCCACATAAGTCGAGGTTTCTGTGAGAAATGCGGCTCTCCCTTATTAAGTTTAATAGAGGAAGTAGAAGGTTTAAGATTAGTCAAAGCAGGAAGCTTAGATGATTCGTCTTGGCTAAAAATAGATTCCAATTTCTGGAGTTCAAGTGCTAGACACTGGTCTCCCGTAGATGAAACCCTGCATAGCTTTACTAAAAACCCTGAAACCTAAATCTAAGTAAAAAGGAATTTCTTTGAAACCTTCACGCATACATGAAGATTTGGTTTCTAATGAAAAATTAATAGACGATCCTGCTCAAAAAGAACTGCTGGTTGAATTAGACAGCCTACAAGAAAAAGTTACCGTTAGATCTAGGTCGTGGTTCAGTAAAAAGCCCCTGGATGGATTGTATATTTATGGGTCTGTGGGTTCTGGTAAAACTCAACTCATGGATATATTTTTTCAAAGTTTAGACACCCCAAACAAAATCAGACTTCATTTTCACAGATTTATGCAAAATCTTCACAACGATATGAATCGTATGGCAAAACAAGAAGACCCAATTAAAAAGATTGTTGAAAAACTGGCACAAGAGGCTGATGTTTTATGTTTTGATGAGTTCTTTGTGGAGGATATTGGCGATGCAATGATGCTGGCTAGATTCTTAGATAGATTATTTGAAGCAGGAATACCGCTAGTAGCAACTTCCAATATACACCCTGAATTTTTATATGAAGGCGGTCTCCACAGAGATAGGTTTTATCCTGCTATTGAATCTATAAAAAACCATTGCAAAATCTATCAGCTAAAAACCTCTCAAGATTACAGGCTAAGAAATCTTGAACAAGAAAAAATCCAACTTATCTCAGGTACGAAAGAAACGGATGAAATACTATCGAAACACTTTAATTCGCTTGCTCAAGGTGAGATCAAGCTTGCTCAAACTATAGAAATTTTAGGTAGAAATATTAATACCAAAAAACTTTCTCAAGGCGTTGCTTGGTTTCATTTTAATGATATCTGCGAAGGTCCAAGAAGCTCAAAGGATTACATAGAAATTAGTAAGGAATTCCATACCCTTTTGGTATCTGACATACCACTCCTTACAGAGTCAAAAGAAGATGAAACAAGAAGATTTATTGCTCTTATCGATGAATGTTATGAACGAAAAGTTAACCTTATAATTTCTTCAGAAAAAAAGATAAAAGAAATCTATTCAGGGTCTAAATTGCTGAAACCCATCGAAAGAGCTCTTAGTAGGCTTAAGGAAATGAAGTCGAGAGAATTCCTTTCTTTACCTCACCTGTCTTAATTAAATACTTTTAAGAATAGTAACCTCAGGGCGCCCAGCCATATACTGACCCATTTCACCTCCAATACTTTTCATGTGATCTGTTTGGCCGTGAGCATCTAATGCATCTTGAGATTCATAGCGTTCCAGAACTACATATGTTGTATCGTCTTGACCTTTATACCAATCATAATAAACAACACCGGGTTCATTTTCAGTAACAGCACTTTGTAGTCTTGACGCTACTTCTTCAAAATCTTTATTTGTGCCTTCCTTAATTTTCATGGTCGCAATTATTCCTATCATTTAGTCCTCACTTATTGGAAATTAAATGTAAACTTTATTTCTATTTAAAGGAATAATCGAGTACTTTTCTAATAATGAAGGATCTAGTTATCGTAGGTGCGGGGCAATCAGCTGCCCAATGTGTGTTAACACTAAAAAGAAATAATTTCGAAAAGTCTATAGTAGTCATAGGTGAAGAAGATCATTTACCTTATCAACGCCCTCCTCTCTCTAAAGACTATCTATCCGGTGATGTGGAACTTGATAGGGTTTATATGAAAACTCAAGGTTTTTATGATCAAAATAATGTAACTGTAAAAGTTGCAACAAAAGTTCTGTCATTAGACAGAAAAGAAAAGATGGTTCATTTGTCTAAAGGAGAAGCTCTTCCATATGAAAACTTAGTCTTAGCAACTGGAAGTAGAGTGAGACAACTAGAAGTTGAAGGATCAGATTTAAAAAATATAAATTATCTCAGATCGATTAATGATTCAAATAACCTTAAGGATCAATTTCAAAAAGGAAAAAGCCTAGTAATTATAGGTGCTGGGTATATAGGCCTTGAAGTAGCTGCCGCCGCAGTAAAGAAAGGATTGAAAGTAACGGTAGTTGAAATGGAAGATCGAGTTATGAATAGGACTGTCGATCCTATTATTTCTGAGTATTTTGATACCTTACACCGCAATAAAGGAGTAGAAATAATTTTAGGATCAGCCCTAGAAAGATTTGAGGGCAAAACTCATGTTGAAAAAGTTGTTTGTACCGATGGCACGATACTGGATGCAGATAGCGTGGTTATCGGAGTGGGTATATTGCCCAACCAGGAGATAGCAGAATCAGCTGGGCTCAAATGCAGTAATGGTATTCTAGTGGACGAATTTGGAAGAACTGAAGACTCTTCTGTATTTGCTTGCGGAGACTGCACTAATCATCCTAATTTTTACCTAAATAAAAACATCAGATTAGAATCAGTACACAATGCACTTGAGCAAGCTAAAACAGTTGCACTATCGCTACTGGGTAAACAAGAAAAGTATGATCAAGTCCCTTGGTTTTGGTCAGACCAGTTTGAAGACAAACTTCAGATAGTTGGCATTTCTGGAGACCATGACGAAACAGTAGTTAGGGGGTCGATTGAAGAAAGGTTATTTATGCTTTTTTACCTAAAGAAGGGAGAACTAATTGCTGTTGATTCTGTCAATAACCCCAAAGATTTTTTAATTTCAAAAAAGCTGGTTGCAAATAAACTAAAAATAAGTTCAGATGTGCTTTGCGACCAATCTGTTGAACTAAAAGACTTACTCAAATGAAAGAAATAGTTGAAACACAGTACTCCATAGGACAAGTTGTAAAACATAAATACCTTGATTTCAGAGGTGTGATTTACGATGTAGATCCAGAATTTAATAATACTGAGGAGTGGTATCAATCAATACCTGCTGAAATCAGACCCAAGAAAGAACAACCCTTTTATCATGTTTTTGCTGAGAATGATCAGGTTTTCTATTCTGCTTACGTCTCTCAGCAGAACCTACAAATAGATGACAGTCTAGTTCCTGTTGAACACCCTGACGTCCCAATCTTCTTCGGCGAGTTTAACGGCGAATCGTATAATATTTTAGAAGCTACTAAGAACTAACTGTTTTCTTTACACTAGCTAAGGCTACACAAGCATTAAAGATTTGCATTGCTTGTTCCAGTTCCTCAATGGTGCAGGCAGTCGGGGCCAATCTAATTATTTCATCTTCGGGATCTACTCCATAAGGAAAAGTAGCTCCAGCTGGAGTCAGTTTTAATCCTGCATTTTTAGCTAAACTGATTATTTCCTTTGCCAGTCCTGGTTCACTTTTAAAGGTAACGAAATAACCACCCGTAGGCTTAGTCCAAGATCCAAAATTTTGTTTTGAAAGCCATTTATCAACCAATTCAAATTTAGGGCTTAGTATTTCTGCATGCTTAAGCATGTGATTTTTAAGTCCTTCAAAATTCTTAAAAAATTTTATGTGCCTTGATTGGTTCACTTTGTCTGGTCCAATCACGATTGAGGAATAATGTTTAATGAAGTTGTCTAAATTAGCTTCACTCATGGCCATGAAGCTTACTCCTGATCCAGCAAATGTGATTTTTGAA
The DNA here is from genome assembly GCA_001628005.1 of SAR86 cluster bacterium REDSEA-S09_B4. GTDB lineage: Bacteria > Pseudomonadota > Gammaproteobacteria > Magnimaribacterales > Magnimaribacteraceae > AEGEAN-183. Next base: position 48,263 of record LUQU01000003.1, on the reverse strand, counting down.
GTAGAGGCAAAGGCTATAATTGAATCCAACATCTTTTTTTCTTCAGCTAAAGTAAAGATGTTCTCCAGTGGGTTAGATTCTTGAAAATCATGCACTGCATAAGCATTATCCCAAAAGATTCTAAACCCTTTTCTTTGACTAGCTATTTCTAATAACCCTTCAATAGATTCTTTGCTATAAGTTTCTCCGGTAGGGTTTGAATGTTTTGGAACACACCATATTCCCTTAACAGATGAATCATTTGAAACAATAGATTTGGCTTTCTCGATGTCTGGCCCATTACCGGTCAATGGAATAGGTATCATATTTATTGAAAATTCATCACATAAAGTGAAGTGTCTGTCATATCCAGGCACTGGACACAGGACAGAATTCCTTTCCTGCATAGACCAAGGGCCCTCGCCGCTTCCTTGAAAAAATAAATTAGAGATATATTGGGCCATTAATGTGAGGCTACTGTTGCCGCCTGCAATAACCATTTCCTTTTTACATCCAAGAATTTCTGAGCCTAATTGCCTCATTTTTTCTAAACCCAGTAGTTCTCCATAATTCCTTGTATCAATTCCATCCTCAATAAAATTGCCAATCGGGAGGTTCTCTAAATCTAGAGAGAGATCAAGTTGTTCACTTGATGGCTTGCCCCTGGTTAAATCAAGTTGGCTACCTCTAGCTTTTAGCTCTTGGTAGTGATCTTCAGCCTCTTGAACAGTTAAATTTTGATTCATTTGTTGGATTTGGTAAGTATTTTTACCAGAAATAAATAATATCACTCCCGAACATTTCAATACAGCTTTGAAATCGACTGGTTAATTTTTGATCAGATCACAATTATGGCCTCATTAAAGGATTTCTTAAAATACTGCACAGAGTTATCCACAGTAAGAGTGGATAACAGATAAAGAAAAAAGAAGTAAAATACTAACTTCTATATATTAGTCTTGAAAAAAACAGCTCTACACGACCAACACTTGGACTCTTCTGCAAAGATGGTCGATTTCCATGGGTGGAATATGCCTATAAATTATGGTTCTCAACTCAGTGAACATGAACAGGTTAGGAATTCATGCGGTATTTTTGATGTTTCACACATGACTATTCTTGATTTTAAAGGCAAAGATGCAAAAGAGTTCCTAAGAAAGCTTTTGGCTAATGATATAAATTCATTAAATGAATACTTTGATGGTCTGTATTCAGCTTTATTGAATGAATCAGGAGGAATTCTAGATGATTTAATAGCCTACAAACTGGAATCAGGCTACAGGTTGGTGGTCAACTGTGCGACTAGAGAGTCTGATATAAGTTGGATAGCTTCTCAAGTAGGTGATATGGATGTTTCTTTTTCAGAGCGCACAGATTTATCAATGATAGCTATTCAGGGGCCAAACGCTTTGAAAGTTTTATCGAGATGTTTTAACGCTGAAACGACTAGCGAATTGATGAAGAAAAGACCCTTTGAAGGTTTAATGGAAAACGGAACATTGGTTACAACCACAGGATACACTGGTGAAAAGGGGGTTGAAGTGATGATAGATAATGAGAAAGCTAATTCTTTATGGCAAAAAGCTATACAGTCTGGAGCAAGCCCTGTGGGTCTTGCTGCAAGAGACACTCTTAGGTTGGAGGCTGGAATGAATCTTTATGGTTTTGAAATGGATGAAAAGATTTCACCCCTTGAATGCAATATGGCTTGGACAGTCTCTTTGAAGGATAAAGAAAGAAACTTTATTGGGAAGGAAGCATTTGAACTTAAAAAGAAAACCGGAGATCATCAATTGTTAAAGGGACTTCTATTCGAAGACAGGTGCATAGTTAGATCTAATCAAGAAATATTTTTTGATGAACAAAAGACCAAAAAAGGGATTGTTACAAGCGGTACTTACTCTCCAACACTGAAAAAATCTATAGCTTTAGCTAGAATAGCGCCTTCTTATAGAGAAACGTGCCTTGCAGAAGTAAGAGGTAAAATATTCACTGCTGCAATCGGTCAGCCAAGGTTTGTGAAAGAAGGAAAAATAGTTTTTTAAGAATAAAGTTTCATGAAAGATATACCAGAAAATTATAAATTTTTATCTAGCCACGAATGGGCAAGGTTAGAGGAAGATGGAATAGTTACTGTTGGAATTAGTGATTATGCCCAAGATCAACTTGGAGATATTGTTTTTGTAGAGTTACCGGAATTGGATTCAGAGGTCAATCAGGGAGATGAGGCAGCTGTAGTTGAATCTGTCAAAGCAGCTTCAGAAGTGTACTCTCCTATGAGTGGCAAAATAGTAGATCTCAATTCGTCTTTGGAAGACTCTCCTGAAATTGTAAACTCTTCAGCTTTTGAAGAGGGTTGGTTCTTTAAAATAGAAGTAACAGACAGCTCTGAATTTGAAAACTTGCTTACGCCAGAAGAGTACAGCGAGCAATGTGAAGACTAATTGAATGTCTGAATCTAAAAAAAATTCACCTCAGAATAAGCCATCAACCTTAAAATCATTTTCTACAAGACATATTGGTCTAGGAGACGATGAAAGAGACCAAATGCTGCAAGAGATTGGTTTCTCAAACTATGACGATTTTATAAAAAAAGTTGTACCCAAGGATATCCTAAATACGGATCCTTTAAATTTGAATGAAGGAATTTCTGAAGAGAAAGCTTTAAAAGAACTAAAACATATAGCCTCACAAAATAGCTTGCATCATTCTTTTATTGGACAGGGTTACTACAACACTCTCACGCCAACAGTTATTTTAAGAAATGTATTTGAAAATCCTGGTTGGTACACCTCTTACACCCCGTATCAACCGGAAATCTCTCAGGGTAGATTGGAAGCTCTAATAAACTTCCAGACGATGGTAAGTGATCTAACTGGTTTAGATATTTCAAACGCTTCATTATTAGACGAAGCCACTGCAGCTGCAGAAGCTATGACTTTGGCCAAGAGAGTTTCTAAATCTAAATCTAATAACTTCTTTGTTGATGAAATGTGTTTTCCGCAAACCATTAAAGTCATGCAAACAAGAGCTAAGCCTTTAGATATAAAAATAATTATTGGCCCTTCCGCTTCTTGTAAAAAAGAAGATTATTTTGGGGCTATTTTCCAATACCCTAATGCAGAAGGAGAAATCAATTCTTTTTCTGAAGAAATTGGTTTTTCGAAGAAAAAAGATGCTGTAGTAATTTTAGCCACAGACCTTTTGGCTTTATGTTTACTAAAATCCCCAGGCGAGCTCAAAGCAGACATTGCTATAGGCTCCTCCCAAAGATTTGGTGTACCAATGGGTTACGGAGGCCCTCATGCAGCTTTTATGTCTGTGAAAGAAGAATTTAAAAGACTTTTACCGGGCAGATTGGTAGGTGCTTCTATAGACCAAAAAGGAAAAGTAGCTTACAGATTGGCTCTCCAAACAAGAGAACAACATATAAGAAGAGAAAAGGCCACTAGTAATATTTGTACAGCTCAAGCTCTTTTAGCAATTATGGCAGGATTTTATGGTGTATATCATGGACCTGAGGGTATAAAGAATATAGCCAATGAGGTTAACAAACATACCATTCAGTTAGCCAAATCACTTGAAGAAAAAGGATTTAAGGTAAGAACCAAACACTTCTTCGACACAATAACGATTGATTCAGGTGAGAATACTGACTCTTTGTTAGAAGCTGCTTCACAAAAGGGTATTAATCTAAGGAAAATAAATAAGAACTTTATAGGTATTTCTTTAGATGAAAGTGTAGATGAGCAAGTACTAAAGAATATTCTTTCCGTTTTTTCAATTAAGTCTGTAAAAGAACCTAAAGAAGAAACTAGCTCGATCCCTAAAGCCCTTTTGCGAACTAGCAAGTATCTCCAACATCCTGTTTTCAATACATACCGTACGGAAACGGAAATGTTGCGTTACATAAAAAGACTCTACGAGAAGGACATCGCACTTGATAGAGCTATGATTCCTCTGGGTTCTTGTACCATGAAGCTAAATTCTACTTCAGAAATGTTACCTGTCAGTTGGCCAGAATTTTCTTCTATTCATCCTTTCGCCCCAGAAAACCAAACAAAAGGCTATAAACAATTAATTGATGAATTAGAAGAACAGCTAGTAAATATTACAGGTTACTCAAAGGTATCTTTGCAACCGAACGCAGGTTCGCAAGGAGAATATGCCGGTCTTCTGGCAATAGATGCCTTTCATAGAAGCAAAGGAGATAATGACAGAAATATCTGCCTAATACCCATGTCTGCACATGGGACAAACCCGGCTTCCGCTCAGATGGTTGGTATGAAGATCATTCCTATTAACTGCGATAAAGAGGGCAATATTGATTTAACTGATTTGCAGGAAAAAGCAAAAGAAAACTCAAATAATCTTTCTTCTATCATGATTACCTACCCGTCTACCCACGGTGTATTTGAAACAAATGTAAGAAAGGTTTGTGAAGTTGTACACAAACACGGGGGCCAGGTTTATATAGATGGGGCAAACCTAAATGCCATGATCGGTTTGTGTTACCCGGGTAAATTTGGCGGTGACGTTTCTCATTTAAATTTGCATAAAACTTTCTGCATACCTCACGGTGGTGGTGGTCCCGGAGTTGGGCCCATAGGCGTAGCTGAACATTTAAAAGATTTTCTACCCGGAAATCATCTTGAAGATTCCCCTGTAGGTCCTGTGAGTGCAACTGAATGGGGAAGTGCCAGCATCCTTCCTGTTAGCTGGATGTACATCAAAATGATGGGTGCTTCTGGATTAAAAGAAGCTTCACAAGCCGCCATCCTAAATGCTAACTACATAGCCCATCGCCTTAAAAAACATTTTGAAGTTCTTTATAAAGGAGAAAATGACTTGGTTGCGCATGAATGCATCATTGATGTGAGAAGTTTTAAAGAAAGTGCAGATATTGAAGTCGAGGATATTGCCAAAAGACTAATAGATTACGGTTTTCACGCGCCAACCATGTCTTGGCCTGTAGCCGGTACCTTGATGATAGAACCTACTGAGAGTGAATCTAAGGCAGAACTGGATAGGTTTTGTAAGGCAATGATAGAAATTAGAAAAGAAATTAAGCAAATTGAAGCTGGTGATTTAGATGTAAAAGATAATATGTTAAAGAATGCTCCGCATTCAGCAGAGCAGGTTTCTGCTGATGAATGGGACCATCCCTATTCACGATCAAAAGCAGCTTATCCTATTGATAGCTTAAGAAGTAATAAGTATTGGTGCCCAGTTAGCAGGGTTGATAATGTTTATGGCGATAGAAATTTACTCTGTAGCTGTCCTTCCATGGAAGAATTTAGCTAAAAAATATTGGAGTTAACAAAAGTTGTCTTCAGAAGAAGAATATAGGCCTTGCGTAGCGGCTGTGATTGTAGGACCTTTGAATAAGGTCTTATGGTGTCAGAGAATTGACCACGATGGATGGCAGTTTCCTCAAGGTGGTATAGACCGGGGAGAGTCTCCCCTTGAAGCAGTTCTTAGGGAGACTAAGGAAGAAGTGGGTCTAGAAGAACAAGATATTGAGATTATATTCGAGACAAAGAGTTGGTTTAAGTACGACGTACCGAGAGATAAAAGGCCTAAGTATTTCAGAAGAAATGTTTACAGGGGTCAAAAACAAAAATGGTTTTTAGCTAGATTGATTTCTAACGATACTAAGATAAACCTCCAAGCCTCCAGGCCAATGGAATTTGATAAATGGATCTGGTCAACTTACTGGTACCCCTTAAAAACAGTAGTCCCTTTTAAAAAAGAGGTTTATAGGCGAGCTCTCTTTGAAATCCTGCCTGAATATAATAAGATTAAGTGAATATTTATGTTTCTGAAAAAGTTAAGAGTAGCTCTTTGTTTAATCTTTCTTATATTTAGTTCCTTAAATTTTTCTGAAGAAAAACCTTCCCCTGCTTCCCTAGAACAACAAACTCGAGAAATGTGTCATTTCTTTTATTTCAAAATAGTTTCCTTATATGATTTTATGAGCCTTGAAAGAGGAAGGCACATGCATGAAGATCTAAGAGATATTCCTTTTGTTTGGGCAAATATCCTCATTAGAAGCTGGGAACTATTGGACGCTTATCAAGAATTAGAGGCTGTAATGATGGATAAAGTTGGGGGAACAGGAAATATTCTTATTGCCCAAGAAAAAAAATGTAACCAGAAGTTCAAAAAATCGTTCACCGAAGAAGAGATACGTTATTTACATGAAAATTTACCTCAACACAAGATATCAGCAGAAAGTGATTGGGATGAAATTGAGTACTTTTATCAAGTAGAAGGAATGGAGGAATTTTTAGATGAAATGGTTACTTTGGGTAAAAATAATTCTTATCAAAGAAAGTTAACAAAGTTTATAGGCTCAAATAAATTTAATGATTATATTGAAGATCAGTGGGACAAGATTTTAACTAAACACGGGCATCCACCTGAAACAGGGGGTATGGTTTTTAAAAAAATAGATGACCAATCAAAAATGCCTAATTGTCCAAAATCAAAAAGAGTTCCTTGGAGCTATTGTATTGGCAAGATCTCCTATCCTGACGGGTCATACTATAAAGGCCCTTTCTTAGATGGAGCTTTTCATGGTGAGGGTTTCTTTGATTTTAATGATGGAGCAACTTACAGAGGTAAATTCCAACATCAGTTCCGTAATGGACAGGGGACTTTAGTTTATCCAGATGGAGAAAAGTATTCTGGAAGCTGGGTTAATGGAACTGCAAATGGATATGGCACGCACTTCTATGAGGATGGAAGAATATATGAAGGAGAATGGAAAAACGATAAATGGCATGGTGTTGGGGTGTTAACTTTTAAAAAAGGAAAGAAGTACGAAGGAGATTTCGTAAATTTTAGGTATGAGGGTAAAGGCAAGCTCACATTGGAAAGCGGGATAATTTATGAGGGAGAGTTCAAAAATGATGCTCCCCATGGGATAGGCAAATCCAAAGAGCTTGATGGTAGTACTTACTCCGGTGAATGGAAGAAAGGGAAGAGACATGGAAAGGGTAATTTTCAAAGTAAGGATGGGTCTATCTATTCAGGTATGTGGGCTGATAACAAGACATCTGGTAAAGGTATATTAACTTTTAGTAATGGATTGAAATGTACTGGAAATTGGACTTCAAATCTTTCAAGTAAAGATTTAGATTGCCTCTCTCAAGATAATAAGACCTCTTATAAAGGGGGCATGAGTTTTGGTTTGAGGTCTGGTTCCGGTGTCTTTAAAGAAAATGATTGCACTTATGAAGGCAATTGGGTTTCAGATAGAATCCATGGGATGGGTAAATTAACTTGTGCCGACTCTTCTTATGTGGGTGAATTCAGTTTTGGTGCTAGGTTAAAAGGCTTACAGATATACGAGGATGGATCTAGCTATGAAGGAGAATTTGACTTTGATGAGCAACAAGGACATGGCGTTATGTATTATGCAAATGGCTCAAAGTACGATGGTCAATGGGCTGACGGAAAAGCACAAGGATTAGGAACCTTTACCACAAAAAGCGGAACTTCTTATCTTGGAAATTGGTCAAACGGTAAAAGGTACGGGGAATTTGAAATAACAAAACCCGATGGATCAATAAAAATATGTAAATATTTTCCAAATAAAGACCCTGTATGCGAAGGAAATTAAATTCAAAGCTTAAATTGGAAAGAGTTTTTTTCTAATTTTTTTCCATTTTCAGAAAAATTCTGTTCTGAAATCTTATATCCACCTTTCTCGTTAATACTAATTATCGTTGTGTTACGAGTCCCATAATAATCAGACTTAATAAACCTATAAGGTATTTCTTCATGTTCAGTTTCTTTAAATCCAGTCATATCAAGATTAGATAAGTCACCTGAGTCTCCCCCCATAAATTCTAATAGTGCATTTTCGTCTGGATTGGTTTGTAAGAGCTCCTTAAATTGATTCTTAATTTTTATAGATTTTTTTGTTTGTGAATTTAGTAGTGAATTACCTACTGCATGGATTCCGGGTTCAAGTTTATCTATACCTTCTCTTCTATTTGAGATGTAATAGATACCCTCCCTATCTCCCAACAATAAATTGAAACCTGCATAATTTGTTCCTTTAATTCTTTTTAGATACTCTTTAGAAGATACCTCCTTGGAGGTAATATAATTAGATACAAGTTCTCCTCTAGATTTTAGGTCTCCCCCTCCACTAGTAAGTTCCTTGTAGTTTGTTATTGCGGCAAATCTTCCATCATCGGATACGCCTAACCAAGTTCCTCCCGCCTGTAAGTCCTTGCCAGCAAGAACTCCTTTTGCCTCCCACCAATGCATATTCTTGGTGGGTCTTTCATAATACTCATCTCTATTGGCTGCCAAGATTAAGGACCCTGGAAAAGCTTTTGAGTTTTCTTTAGTTTCTTGATAAGAAAAAACTATTAAACACATCTGGTACTAAAAATTTTTTAATGAACTTAATTTCTGGTTCTTATTATGTCGGCTATAAGCGATAATGACTTTTCTTTCGTGTTAGTAGAACTTTTTTTATATTTCTTGCTGGGAATTTTTTCCGGTATTTTAGCAGGACTCTTTGGGATAGGAGGAGGGATTATTATTATCCCAGTTTTTTTTGCTATTTTTAAAAATATAGTCGGGGTCCCTGAAGAAGCCTTAGCACATACAGTTTTGGGTAGTTCTTTGGGTGTTATAGCTTTTAGTTCTTTGGCTTCTACTTATTCTCACAATAAACGAAAAGCTGTTATCCGGAGTGTCCTAAGGGTAATAGTTCCGAGTATTTGCTTAGGTGCTGCCCTTGGAGCATTGACTGCAAGTTATATTGCTAGCTCTACACTCCAAGTTCTCGTGGCTATCTTTTTGGTTTTAATATCTATTCAGATGGCTTTTGAATTTCCTCCGCCTTCACAGAACCCTAAAACTAGTGTGATGGGCCCCGTTGTTGTCGGGAGCGGCATAGGATGGTTTTCCGGAATTTTTGGAATCGGTGGAGGCGTATTTTCTGTACCTTATTTTTATCATAGGGGTTTGCAAATGAAACAAGCCATTGGTACATCAGCGGCCTGCGGTATCCCTATAGCTTTTTCTGGTTCAATTTCGTACATGATCGTGGGATCAAGTATTTCAAACCTCCCTGATTTTTCAGTGGGTTATGTATATCTTCCGGCAGCCATCGTAGTGGGATTAGCTAGCGCATGGAGCGCTATAGTGGGAGTTAGAGCGGCTCACAGAATAAAACAAAAAAAGCTAAGGTTAGGTTTTGCAGTACTATTATTGATTATGGGACTTAACTTACTTCTAAGATAAAATTTAGTTAATGGATTACTACTGGAAAGCTAATCTTAAAATATTATTTTGCCTTTTAACTATTTGGTTTATTGTTTCCTTTGGTTTTGGCATTCTACTTTCTGATTGGTTAGATCAATTTAGGATTGGTGGCTTTAAATTAGGCTTCTGGTTCGCACAACAAGGAAGTATTTATGTCTTTATACTCCTCATCTTTACCTATGTTTTCCTGATGGGCAGACTAGATAAGAAGGTTTCTGCAGAGAGAGACAAAAAGGACTCCTAATGACAGTTCAAGAATGGACTTTTGTAATGGTGGGCATGAGCTTTGCCATTTATATTTTAATTGCCTTCAAATCCAGAGCCCAATCCACTTCTGATTTTTATGTTGCTGGAAAAGGTGTCAACCCCATAGTAAACGGCATGGCCACAGCAGCTGACTGGATGTCTGCGGCATCCTTCTTATCTATGGCTGGATTAATAGCTTTTCTTGGTAAAGATGGGTCTGTTTATCTTATGGGTTGGACCGGAGGATATGTGTTGTTGGCCCTGCTTCTTGCACCGTATTTAAGAAAATTTGGACAATTTACCGTACCTGACTTTATTGGCGAAAGGTATTACTCAAATACAGCAAGAGTGGTTGCTGTTTTATGCCTAATCTTTATTTCTTTTACCTATATTGCCGGACAGATGAGGGGCGTGGGTATAGTCTTTTCTCGCTTCCTTGAGGTAGATATAAACCTGGGCGTTCTTATAGGAATGGGGATTGTTTTTGTTTACGCCGTTTGGGGGGGCATGAAAGGAATAACTTACACTCAAGTAGCTCAATACACAGTTTTAATTTTTGCTTATCTTGTACCTGCCATTTATATTTCAATAATAATGACAAATAACCCGATACCCCAATTGGGTTTTGGGAGTACATTAGCCGGAAGTCCTGAGTTCTTACTAGATAAGCTAGATAAGGTCACGACAGACTTAGGCTTCACTGCCTATACTGAAAATACCAAAAGTAAAATAGATGTTTTCTGCATTACGGCTGCCTTAATGGTGGGAACAGCAGGCCTCCCTCATGTCATAGTAAGGTTCTTCACAGTCCCTAGCTTTAGAGCTGCTAGAAAATCAGCCGGTTATGCCTTAATCTTTATTGCACTTCTATACACCACCGCTCCTGCCGTATCTGCTTTTGCCAGAATGAACCTAATAGACTCTATTCAGGATACAGAATATTCCAATTCACCTCAGTGGTTTCAAAATTGGGAAACTATCGGACTTATAGCTTGGAAAGATAAAAACTCGGATGGTTTGATCCGGTATTCTTCTGGAAATGCGCTTGATGGGATTAAACCTGTTTATATTGACGGAGAAGGAAGCTCCGGAGAGAGGCTGGTTTTAAACGAACCAGACTTTAGTAATGAAAATGAGGTTTATATTGATAGAGATATTATTGTCTTAGCTAATCCTGAAATAGCCAAGCTGCCTTTTTGGGTGATCGCATTAGTTGCCGCAGGGGGTGTGGCTGCAGCCCTATCTACTGCTGCTGGATTGTTAATTACTATCTCCTCAGCGATTTCTCATGATTTACTCAAGAAAACCTTTATGCCTAGAATTAGTGAAAAACAGGAGTTACTGTATAGCCGATTAGCTACTGCTTTTGCTATAGGAATTGCTGGATTATTTGGCATCTACCCCCCGGCTTTTGTAGCTCAGGTTGTTGCATTTGCCTTTGGCCTAGCTGCGTCTACTTTATTTCCAGTTTTACTATTAGGAATATTCTCAAAGAGACTTAATAAGGAAGGTGCTATCGCAGGTATGCTTATTGGCTTGATCTTTACTGCAGGATATATCATTTACTTTAAATTCTTAGCCCCCGAGCTAAACACATCTGACAATTGGTTATTTGGTATTTCTCCCGAAGGAATAGGTTTTATTGGAATGTTAATAAATGTTTCTGTTTCTTTGATAGTTTCTTCTTTAACTTCACCACCTCCTAAAGAGGTTTCTTCAATGGTAGAGGGATTAAGACAGCCATAATGATTCTTCCAGAAATTGATCCCATTGCATTCCAAGTCGGTCCTCTTGCCATAAGGTGGTATGGCATAACCTGGGTTGTTGCTTTTGGACTCATTTACTTTTTAGCTTCTAGGAATTTATCCAAATTTTCTAAAGAGCAGTTAGAGAATCTAATGTTTTACGGCCTACTGGGAGCTGTTATAGGAGGTCGGACTGGTTATATGTTTTTCTATAATACCGGTCAATTAATAGCAGATCCTCTTTCTCTATTTTATTTTTGGCAGGGTGGTATGTCATTTCATGGAGGCCTTTTAGGAGTATTAATATCCTGTTTTCTATTAAGTAAACGGTGGGGCTTTAAATTCTTTGAAGTCATGGATTTTATAGCGCCTTATGTGCCCATAGGGCTTGGCACTGTCAGAATAGGCAACTTTTTAAACTCCGAATTGCTTGGAAGGCCAACAGAAGTATCTTGGGGTGTTGTTTTTCCTTCTGATCCATTGGGGTTAGTTAGACATGCCTCCCAGTTATATCAAGCTGTGGGAGAAGGTATAGTCCTCTTATTATTTATGCTGTGGTATTCAAAGAAACCTAGGCCGCATATGGCAGTGTCTTCTGTGTTTCTAATTGGTTATGGAGTTATTAGGTGTTTTACTGAAGCCTTTAGAGAACCTGATGCCCATATAGGCTTTGATCTATTTGGATCAATATCTAGGGGGCAGATTCTTTCTATTCCAATGATAGTAATCGGGCTCATGTTATTATTTTATTCATACAGAAAAGTTGTAAAAAAGGATGAAACAATATCTTGATTTAATGAAATATGTTCGAGAGTCTGGAACTGAGAAAGGTGACAGAACGGGAACGGGTACCTTAAGTATATTTGGTTATCAAATGCGTTTTAATCTTGAAGAAGGCTTTCCTTTAGTTACAACAAAAAAAGTTCATCTTAAGTCCATAATCTATGAGCTCTTATGGTTTTTAAAGGGCTCTACTAATGTAGATTACCTAAACGAACATGGCGTTAGCATTTGGGATGAGTGGGCTGATGAGCGAGGTGAACTTGGACCCGTCTATGGAGCTCAATGGAGGTCTTGGCCTACACAAGACGGAAGTTCAATAGATCAGATTTCAGAAGTTATTAATCAGATAAAGACTAATCCAGATTCTAGGAGGCTAATAGTAAGTGCCTGGAATGTTTCTCAAATTGACAACATGGCCCTACCGCCTTGCCATGCTATGTTTCAGTTTTATGTTGCTGATGGAAAGCTTTCTTGTCAGCTATATCAAAGAAGTGCAGACATATTCCTAGGTGTACCCTTCAACATTGCCTCTTATGCTTTGCTGGTGCTAATGATAGCTAAAGTAACCGGGTTAAAGCCTGGTGAATTTGTTCATACACTAGGAGATGCACACCTTTACTTAAATCACCTTGATCAAGTGGATGAACAATTAAAAAGAAAACCCTTCCCGCTTCCTAAAATGAGTATTACTAAAGATATAAAAAATATCCTTGATATTGAATATGAAGACTTTACTTTAGAAGACTATGAATCACATCCACATATTTCTGCTCCTATAGCCGTTTAAATTGAAAATATCATTAATAGCTGCTTTTGCTGAAGAAGGGGTCATTGGTAAAGATGGCAAGATCCCTTGGACTCTAAAAGAGGACTTAAAGCATTTTAGACATAAAACTGAGGGATGTTCTGTTGTAATGGGTCGGAAAACTTATGAGTCCATAGGAAGACCATTACCTAACAGACTAAATATAGTCATGACTAAAAACCCTAAAAAGCTAGAAGGAGTAAAAGAAGTTAGTAATAAAAAGGAGGCCTTAGAAATAGCTTCTTCTTATTCTGATGAAATATTTATTATAGGTGGTGAAAAAATCTATGAAGAATTTCTCCCGTTCGCAACAAAGATGTATCTAACTAAAATTGATATTAAGGTTAAAGGAGATGCTTTCTTTCCTAATTGGAATTTAAGTGAATGGAAGGAATTATCTAGACAAGATAAAAGAGACCTCGATCAAGATATTAAATACTGCTTTCTAGAGTATAAAAGGAAGTAGCTTACTAAGAGCCCGAGCCTAGACCTAAAGCTTTTTTCTTTAAGATAAGTGCTTGTACTCTTTCCTCTTCACCTTCTGTGTAGGTAATCCATTTCCTAGCTTGGTCTTGGATTTTCTTCTTCTTTTTCTTCTGAACTTCCTTCTTATCGCTATATTGCTTTTCTGCAACATCTATACACTTTCTAAAGGAAGCAATAGCTTCATCCCATTTTTGATACTCAAATAGAACTTGACCAAGGAGCATATGGGCATTGGCTTCATCTTTAAGTTTTCCTTTTTTAATTCCTGCTCTAATTGCTTTTTCGGCTCCTGAAAATTCATCTAAGCCAAAGTGCACCTGACCTAAGAATATGTAAAGCTCTCCTTCTTTAGACTTACTTGCTGCCTTCTCATAAGCAGGTTTAGCTTTTTTTAATTCTTTAGCAGCATGCCAATATTGAGCTAGGGCTTTTAATGTTTTTTCTTCATCTTTGATAAAATCATTTTTAAAACCATATTCCATTACTTGGGCCGCTTTATGAGGATTTTGATGCATAAACAGCAACTGACCTAAGGCCACATATTCTCTTTGTTTATCTAACAACCTGTCTTCGTGTGCGGCTTCAAGAGCACCCAATTGATCTAAAAACTGATCTCTTTGGCCATAAAGCTGGGATAAGCCTACCCAATACCTTTTTTTAGGAAAATTAACAGCTAGAATCTTATATATTGGAAGGACATCTAGGTCTTCTTTTAGCTCACTGTAGACAGCTATCTTCAATAAATAATCATTTTCTCTAGCCACAGCTTTCTTGGTCTCTCCTGTCTCGACTTCTTCGCCCGTCTCTTCATCGATAACCTTTATGGGTATATCTCTGCTCTCTGCTAGCTCTATAGCTGTTTCAATATAGGTTTTAGCGTTTCTAAAATCTTCTAGCTGAAAATAAGCAGTTGCAATTAGAGAGTAACCTTGAGAGCTTGGTTCATCTTCTTCCTCTATCCACGCAAGTAAGTATTTAATCGACTTTCTATAGTCTTCTTTAATGAATGCCAGTTGAGCCAAAGAAAATCTAGCCTGATTCTGTAATTTAAAATCTGAGCCTTCAGACGCGAGGAGGTTTTCATATTCAACAATTGCAAGATCATATTTTTCCTGAGCAAAGTAAATGTAGCCAAAATACCAATGCATTCTAGCTCTATCAGTCTCAGTAAACTTGGGATCTGTTCCGATGACAGCAAGCATTTCAATTGCTTCATCCCACATTTCCTCTTCTAAAAAAGGCTGTACCGTTTGTAAAAGCTTTTGTGCTTTCTTGCTTGGTAGTTTGACTCTTTTTCTTTTCTTCTTCTTTTTAGTGTCTTCAGCTGCCTCTAGATTAAAACCATCATACTCGGGAGCTAATTCACTAATAACAATTGGCATAAGACTGATTACAACTGTTACAACTAAAGTTTTAATCAAAATTTTCATAGCTTGTTTATACATAAAGATCTTTTTAAGCGCAACCTTCGGGTACATATTCGTTAGTCTTGTTGGGGTCTTCGATTATGAAAGTGATTTGATTTAAAACGCCCGGTACCTCTATCGCCTCGCCATCTCTTATTTGGGGCTTGTATTTAAATTTCAGAGCTGCACGCATAGCTGCTCTATCAAAAATACCGCTAGGTTGAGACCAAACAACAACTGGTTCCCTAACTGAGCCTACTTTTGTGACTGTAAACTCAAGCATTACACAGCCCTCTATACCCCTTTCTTGGGCCCTTCTGGGATAAATAGGAGGGACCTTGAAGATTGGAACGTAAGAGCCGTCAGCAAATACTCCCGCCTTTCTCCCCTTCATATCAAACTTAGGCCTAGGAGTGGCATTATCTAAGTCCGCAGGAGGTGTCATATCAAATTCTGGTGGCATGGTTTCAGGGGGTGGCTCTTCTTCTTCTGGTCTTTCTATATCCATTAATAACTCCAACTCCCTTTCTGGCATTGTTACGTCTGCTATTCTTATACCCTTTTCACTCAACTCTACATCGCCTGTAGCAATCAGCCACTGCATTATGTAAAAGATGATAAGAGTTAAAACCGCCGAAAGACTAACTGCAGTTGTAATTTTCCTAAAATCTAGTAAAGAAAGATTCATAAGTCCTTAAAACTTTGGTTCAGAGGCTAAAGATATTGCGTAAACTCCAGCATCTCTAGACTGATCCATTACTTTAATAATGGCATCAGCAGTTGCCCTTTCATCAGCCTGAATCACAACAGATCCCTGGGGGTTGTCGGCTAATAACTTAGTGACGTTGGCTTTAACTTGTCTTACATCAACTCTTCGTCCATCAATCCAAATATCGTCATTTGCTCCTATCGCGATAAGGATAGCAGCATTGTCTTGAATATTAGCTGTTTCTGCATCAGGACGATTCACTTCAAGACCGGGTTCTTTAATAAAATTTGCAGTAACAATAAAAAAGATTAAAAGAATAAATACCACATCCAACATAGGAGTTAAGCTTATTTCTTCCTCTGCTTCAGTCGCTTGGCTTATGGGTGATCTTCTCATAATTGTTACCTTTATTATTCAGAAACTAAGTGCTCTGACAAGAGCTCTTCTTCTCTTTTAGATTTATTTTTTAAGAAAGTGCTAGCAAAGGTACCGGTTATGGCTACAGAAAGTCCTGCCATAGCTGGTATTGTTGACCTGGAAACACCGCCGGCCATTGCTTTAGCATCACCGCCTCCAGTTACAGCCAAAAGGTGAAACACCTCGATCATGCCTGTTATCGTTCCAAACAAACCTAATAGTGGTGCAACGCCTACACACAGTTTTATTAAAGTTAAGTTTTGATTAATCTTAGTAGAAGTTTGAGAAATCAACATTTCTCTTATTGCCTTGGAATTCCAGGTTTTTTTATCTTTTCTTTTAGACCATTCTGCAACAGCCCCATCCACATTTAGCTGATGATTGTACCTGTAATACCAAAGTCTCTCAAAAATAAGAAACCACATTAAGAAAGCTAGTAACCCTATTAAATAGAGAACATCGCCTCCCTTTTGCATAAACTCAAAAAGAGCATCTGCAGCATCATAGAAGAAGAACATGTTTCCGTTATCTCCTCAGTCTAAATTACTTTTCAGACCTTTCTGCTGCCATTCCTATGGCCTGCTCTTCAATTGTTTCTAAAATTCCTTTTGAGAAATTAGAAACTATAGCTGACATAAATGTCATTGGAATTGCAACCATTAATCCCAACCATGTTGTGACTAAAGCAATTGAAATACCGCTTGCCATGGTTTTCGGATCTCCCGTTCCAAATAAAGTTATCATTTGGAAAGTTTCAATCATTCCTACTATTGTTCCAAAAAGACCCATCAGCGGAGCGACTATAGAGATTAACTTTATCAACCAATTGAGTTTTTCAATTGGTGGTCTCTCATTAAGTATTTGCTCGGCCATTTTAAGTTCTAGGGTTTCCGTATCAGCTTTTGGATTATCTTCTGCTATTTTTAGAACCCTACCTAATGGATTGTCAGTATTTAGAGTGGAGGCAGCCAGTTGTGAATCTACTGCAGATCGAATGCCTCTCAAAGTAACCAATCTCCATATAAACAGCCCTACTCCTCCAAGGCCAAGTACGTAGAATATAACTATACCAATGGGTCCGCCTTCGCCATTGATTCTTTCCCAAGCTCCAGACATTGAAATTAAGCTGGCCAGATAAGATCCCCCTTGAGGTCCAGTAGGATCAACTGCAAATTGAACAGGGAAAGCATCGGCACCAAAGACATCAGAGGTAGTTGATGTGTATCTTCCAGCTGGTTGAGATGGCAGTTCCTCATACATACCCCTTGTTGAAGCATAGGTAAGATAATTACCGTCTGAAACAGCATTAAATACACCTACTCGAACGACTTCTCGCTCCCATTTTTACAGCCAACTTAGTTAAAAACTCTTCCCTGTCTTTTCCAAACTGAGCTGAACTAAGAGATTGTTCAAAAATATTTCGTGCTTCTGTTGCCAGACCGGCTAAATGGCCAAATATTTCGTTTAGAGATCCAAGTCTTTCTTTCAACTGAGCTTCTGCTACTACTAGTAAGGCTTCGTTAGCTTCGAATTTTTGTTCTAGTCTAGCTGCTTCTCTTTCAAGTCTGGCTCTTTCAGCTTTCGCATCAGCTAATAGTTTAGCTTGCTTATTTTTTTCATTCCTAAATTTCCTCTCCCTTTCTCTCTGCTCTGCAGTATCAGCAAACTGACCTTTCTGAACGAGCTCTAATAACTCTGAAGGATTTGAAGGTTCATTGGCTGCTTCTTCTGCACCTTCCTCAGCATTAACTGGAAAGACCAGTAAAGTAATAAAAAATAAAGGCAGTAATTGGTAAGTTAATTTTTTCATTGCACTGCCTCCGGGTTTTGTATAGGCAGTTCGAGCATATCAACCGTAGCAAGTTTGTTTGCTATTCTCAGTCCCTTTCTAGTTGGGTTTCTGTAGCTGCTGTCTAAAGCAACCCATTCGTCTATATTATTATCCCAAGCCCCCGTTAAGCTTTCATCAGCAGACTGATAAACCAAAGCCAATCTACCAACTCTAAGCACATTAACCTCTCTTTGTTGGCCTTCAATTTCTATAGTGTCTTTGTAGTTATCAAGCTTTCTGCCATATTCCATTTCAACATTGAAGGTTTCCAGGACTTGCCTTAGACCTTCAGCAGGAGAAACAGTAGGATTATCAATTGCAGCCTTGGCAAAGGCGACTCGCTCTTTCCTTTCAGCTAAGTGAAAGGGCATATCTAATTCTATTGATTTTTCTATACCCGCCAGTAGTCGTCTCGTAAAAGGCGGTATTTGCCTTTGCATAACTTGGGCTTCTTTCATGGTCTTATCAATTTCTTTTAACCTTGCTTCTTGACGCTCAATTTGCATTCTCATCTGGGCGTTATAGACCCTTAAGCCTTCTATTTGCTTACTGACTGTTTTGTATTCATTGACTATTAAGGATGTGTCATCATCCATTGAGTCTATTTTTGTTTGAGATGCTTGCTCTGATTTTTGACGCTCCTCACCTATATCCAGTAAAGGTTGTATTTGGTCAGAAAAAACAAGCGTAGATCCTAGTAGGGTTGCCACCATAATCAGTGGAAAAGTGCTAAGACGCTTCATTAGACTATCTCCTTTAATTCTTATTTAGTAATTTGTTCCAGTGTTTATTCCTAAAATGATATGATCAATACACCAGAAAATACCCTCTCCTTCAACGAGGAATGTAGACTATAGAGGGAATTTTTTAACAACGCAACGATTGAATGTCGCTTCTAGAATTTTTTATTTATATCACTTTGATCAATTGGTCAATACTTACTCTTCTGTGGTTATATATTAAGAAAAAAGACCAGTTTTATTTAAAAGATCTCTATTGGGGCGTTGGTATTGCCCTGCTCGCACTTTCTGCTGTGGCTTTACAAGGCCTTTTAGAGGTTTCTGATTTCCATGTAAGGAAAATTTTGGTTACTTTGCTGGCATTAGTGTTGGGAATTAAGGTTTTTCTTTTCACAAATAAGAAAAGAAAACTAAAGGATGATATAGAAAAAGAAGTTTATGAAAGAACCCTCGGGTCTTATAAGGATAATTTTCTTAAAATGGGAATATTGCAAGTCATTGTTATTTCTCCAATAATTTCAGTTAACTACCTTCCTGGCATGAATAGCCTTAACTTCCTTGATTTCATGGGGTTAGTCCTATTTTCCTTGGGTTTTTATGCGGAAACTAAATCTAATCGTGATTTATTGGCCTTTAAGACCGAAAACCCTAAGGGAACAGAAATTTTAACTACCGGTTTATGGAGACTTTCAAGACATCCTAATTATTTTGGTCATATATTGCAGTGGTGGGCGCTATATATAATTGCATGTAGCTCAATAGGCGGAGAATGGAGTTTTTACGGACCTCTAATTATGTCCCTTTACCTGTTAATTTCTATTGAAGGGACAGAAAAAAGATTACTTGCTGACTTTCCTAAATACTCAGTTTATTCAATGCACACCAACAAACTTATCCCCGATTTGTTTATTGGAAGAAATGGCCCTCTAGCAACCTTAAGACCACTTATGCCTTTTAAAAAGCTGACTGCCTTAGCCGGGTATTTTTCTAACTTAGAAAGTTTTTTTATAAAAGACTTACTTATAGGCCTTTTTTGTTATTTTTATAAACCTAACCTTGAAGAGTCCGAAGAAGTTGATATAAAAAGGTACAAAAGTTTTAATGATTTCTTTACAAGGAAGCTAAAATCTGAATCTAGGCCAATAAACCCCGATATAAATACTATAACCTCTCCTGTTGATGGAATGGTTGTGCAGCTGGGAAAGATAGAAAAAGAGACACTCATTCAAGCGAAAGGCATTAAATATAATGTAGGCGATCTTATTAAAGATAAGACATTGGCAAAGACTTTTAGAAATGGTTTTTTTATTACTATTTATCTGGCACCTAAAAATTACCACAGAATACATTCTCCTTTTAGTGGAACAATAGAGGAAACTAGATATCTAGAAGGTAATTTATACAGCGTTAATTTTCAATCAACTCGAAAGATACAGTCTTTGTACAACAATAATGAAAGAACTTTTTGTTATGTAAAGTCAGATGACTTTTATTATGGCCTAGTCAGTGTGGGAGCAGCCATGGTCGGCAGCATAGTTCCTTTTTGGAATACAGAAACTAAACCTAAAAAAAGAAATTTAGTCAATTTGTGGAACGAAGGTCCTGAGGAAGATTTAAAAGCTGTACGTAAAGGCCAAGAATTAAGTTACTTTCAGATGGGCTCTACGGTAATTTTATTACTGCCTCCGGGTACAGAAGCAGATAAAAATTTCTTGTATGAGTCTAAAGCTGTAAAATTTGGTGAAGAATTAATAAATCTGTCAAAGAAATAATTACAAGGTAAATTTTGGTCTCTTACTCAACCAGTGATTTTAAACCTGGGTTAAAAATTTTAATCGATGGTGAGCCTTGTGAAATCATTGAAGAAGAGTTTGTAAAGCCCGGCAAGGGGCAGGCCTTCAGTAAAGTTAAATTTAGGAACCTGTTAACTCAAAGAACTGGCGAAAAGACATGCAAGGTTGGAGAGTCACTAGAGTCCGCAGACGTGAATGAAGTTGAAATGCAGTACTTGTACTCAGAGGGAACAGATAGGTGCTTTATGAACCAGGAGTCTTATGACCAAGTTTTGATTTCTGAGAATTTAATCGGGGAGAACAAAAATTGGTTGACCGAAGAAGATGTTTGTCAGGTGCTTCTATGGAATGACACCCCTATTTCTATAATTCCTCCAAATTTTGTGGATTTAAAAATTACTCAAACTGATCCTGGTGTTAAGGGCGATACCGCCTCTGGCGGAAACAAGCCGGCCACCTTAGCTACCGGCGCAGTTATCAAAGTCCCTTTGTTTGTTTCAGAGGGAGACGTTGTTACTGTAGACACTAGGAGCGGCGAGTACCAAGGAAGGAAGTAGTAGTAATGAAGGAAGAATTAAAAAAATCTTTAAATCAAGCCTTAAAGTCTTTAGAAAAGGAACATAATGTAATTCTTTCAAAAACTAAAATTGAAATAAAAGAGAATAAAGAGAAGGAATTTGGTGATTTTTCTTCTAATTTAGCTCTTGTGCTATCAAAAGAGCTTTCTAAACCTCCCAAGGACATTGCAGAAATGCTCTTAAAAGAATTGGGGGAAAAAGATTTCATAGATCGAATGGAAATTGCAGGACCTGGGTTTATCAATTTCTTTTTGTCTCATGCATCGAGAACTGAAATTCTTAGAATAATTAATAAAGAAAAAAATAAGTTTGGCTTCAGTACAAAGAAAAAAGCTGAGAAAGATAGTGTATTAATTGAGTACGTTTCTAGTAACCCCACGGGCCCTTTGCACGTTGGTCACGGAAGAGGAGCGGCTTTCGGATCAGTGCTTGCCAGTATACTTAAAGCAACAGGCCATCAAGTTGATGAAGAATACTATGTCAACGACCAGGGACGCCAAACGGAAATTCTTTCTTTAAGTGTTTGGTTAAGGTATTTAGAAAATTTTAATCAAGTTAGTCTTTTCCCAAATAACTGCTATCAAGGAGCCTATATTGAATCCTTAGCTAAAGAACTTGAAAAAGATAAAGATAAGAAGTTCTGTGTTGATAAAGAGCTTGAAAAAGAAATATCTCAATTGCTTTCTCTAGATTTAACTGAAGAAGAACTGGATAACTTAATAGCTAAATCTAAGGAACTTTTAAAGAAAGGCTTTAAAGAAATTACCACTTTTGCCCTTGAAAATATTTTGCAAAATATAGAAAGAGATTTAAAAGCTTTTGGTGTTGAACACAATAAATGGTTTAAAGAGTCGTCAATGTTTAGTACTTCTAGAACAAACAGATCTTTAATTGGAGAAGCCCTGGATTCTCTAAAATCTAAGAAAAAACTTTATGAAAAAGATGGAGCCCTTTGGTTTCAATCAACTGATTTTGGTGATGAAAAAGACAGAGTTGTAAAACGAGAAAATGGAGCAACTACGTATTTTGCTTCCGATATTGCTTATCATGCAAATAAATTTAATAGGGGGTACTCAAAAATTATTAATGTTTGGGGGGCTGATCACCACGGGTATCTACCAAGAGTTAAAGCTGCGATGTCTGCCCTGGGTGAAGATACAGATAAGTTTGAGGTGATTTTTATTCAATTCGCAAATTTAATCAGGGGAGGCAAAAAACTCTCTATGTCTACCCGTGCCGGCGAATTCATAAGTTTAAATGAATTAATTGAAGAGGTAACTTCTGAAGCTGCTAGGTTTTTTTTCATCAACAGAAAAGGTAACCAGCATTTAGATTTTGATCTGGATCTTGCTAAAGAAGAAAGCAAAGATAACCCCTTATATTATATTCAGTATGCCCATGCACGAATATGCAGTGTTTTCGATAAGCTGAAGGAAAACAAAAAGTCATATAAAGAATCTGTTGCCTTGGAAGCTCTTGATCAACTTAATAGTGATCAAGAAGTTGAAATTCAGCAATTATTAAGTCAATTTCCTGATGTAATTAATCGTTCTGCAGAAAATTATGAGCCACATTTAATTTGTTATTATTTGAGAAATTTAGCCGGTACTTTCCATAGTTACTATAACAACGAGCGCATATTGGTTGAGGAGGAGAACACCCTTCAAGCTAAATTATTTTTAATTTCTGCAGTAAAGCAGGTCCTTTTTAATGGCTTAAAAATTCTGAGTATTAGTGCCCCTGAATCTATGTAGAGTTTGGTATGGGAAAGCCAGAAAAATTAAAGTTCTTCCTTTCGGAATTAAATAAAATATGTGAACGAACAGGAAAAAATTCAGAAGATCTGACAATTTTAGGGGCAAGCAAGAGTCAAGCGATAGATTCGATAGAAAAAGCGTTAAGTGAGGGAATTCAGCACTTTGGAGAGAACTTTCTTCAAGAAGCTGAACCAAAAATATTAAAAATTGGTGATATTCCCACTTGGCACTTTATAGGGGCCATTCAAAGCAGAAAAGCCAAGAAAATCGCCTCCTTATTTGACTGGGTTCAAACAATAGACAGAATTAAAGTTGCCAAGAAGCTTAACCAACACAGACCATTAGAAATGAACAAACTGAATGTATGTGTCCAAGTAAATCCAGACAATGAGGAACATAAATCTGGAATTCCCCTTTCTGATTGTAAAAAATTTATATCTGAACTGGTTCAACTGGAAAGACTAGAAGTTAGGGGATTGATGTCAATTCCGAAAGCCACCAAGGATTTTGAACAACAAAGAAAAGTGTTTGGTAGAATTCGTTCCTGTTTTGAAGACCTTAAGTTTACTTACCCTCAACTGGATACCCTTTCAATGGGTATGTCTGGTGATTATGAGGCAGCTATACTGGAAGGCTCCACAATGATTAGGATTGGCACTAAAATTTTTGGTGAAAGAGATTGAACGAGGAATTATCTAATATAGGATTTATTGGCGCAGGCAATATGGCAGGAGCCCTTATTGCTGGTTTAGTAAAAAATAAATACAACAATTCACAGATCTTTGTTAGCTCTCCAGAAGAAGAGCATCTAAAAAAGCTTAAGGATAAGTTTTCCGTTAATGTCACCAAAGACAATGTGAGGGTTATTAAATCAGCATCAACTCTTGTACTAGCCGTCAAACCAAATGTAATAGAGTCTGTATTAGATGAACTATCAACTGAAATTAGTAAGAAAGATACTTTATTGATTTCTATAGTTGCTGGTTACAAAATTGAGTCTATTGAAAAAAGATTAAATTCGAATTCAAAGATAATAAGAGCCATGCCCAACACCCCAGCCTCTATTGGAATGGGTGTAAGTGCTCTAACACCGAACAAACTAGTAGTTGATGAAGATAAAACTATAGCTGAATCTGTATTTGGTTCGGTTGGTTTAACTTGTTGGCTAGATGAAAGAGCTTTTGATCTATTCACTGCACTTCTTAGTTCTGGGCCTGCTTACATTTTTTATTTAATAGAGGCCCTGCAAGAAGCAGCAAAGGGATTAAACTTAGATGAAGGTATTACAAAAGAATTAATAACTGAAATGATAAAGGGCTCTTCTACTCTGGCCAGCTTAAGTGAAGACAGCCCCTCTTTATTAAGAGAAAGGGTTACATCGCCCGGAGGTGTAACAGAGAGAGCCTTAGAAGTTCTAAATGAAAAGAGAGTTAGTGACTCAATTGTAGAAGCAGTTTTAAAAGCAGCTGAGAAATCTAAGAACCTAGGAGAATCTTAAAATTGACTGAAGCAACCATATACTTATTTAAAGCCATTTTAGATGTAATTTCTTTAGTAATTCTTATAACTTTTTTATTTCGACTCTTAAAGGTTGATTACTACAACCCCTTGGTACAGGGAATGTTGAAATTTGCAGATATTTTTACTTCCCTAATAAGATCCATATTCAGGCCTTTTTTTGGGATAGATATAGCTAGTCTTATAACGGCAGTCGCCATCCAGGCTCTTTGCTTTTACCTGATCTCTTTAGATGATGCTATTTTATTTAGTTTTGGCATCATGATTTCTTGGTCTCTATTCTCAGTTTTACTGATGATATTAACTATTGTCTGGTGGGGACTAATTGCAGGCATTGTTATCAGTTGGGTAGCTCGTGGTAATCCACACCCTGCTTTTATACTCCTACAGCAGATGTCAGACCAAATCTGTAAACCATTTAGGTCAATTTTGCCGCCGGTTGGGGGGTTAGATTTTTCTCCTATTCTTGCTTTTATACTTCTTAATTTTCTCTGGGCTGCTGTTTTTGGTCTTTCGATTGAAGCTGGTTTACCGATCCACCTTAGTATGGGTGGTTAAGTACATCGGTTTGATTGGCTGACTAGCTTAAATTTTGAATTCTTGAAAATATGACTTAGAATTGTGCTTGCACCGATTTGATCCAGCTTGCGGGTGCTAAATAAATGCGGCTAAAGAGGGTTATAAATTAAACCTGTTTAGCATTTGCTGGCAGGTTTTTTTTTGAAATGAATAATAAAGACTCAGTAGGGATAGTTGAACCTAGTTCAGCTAGTTTTAAAGATCCTTTGCTTTTAGGGTGCGGTAAAGAGCTTAAAGGCTTTGACCTAGTATATGAAACTTATGGAAAACTAAATAATGAAAATTCAAATGCAGTCTTAATTTGTCATGCGCTGAGTGGAAATCATCATGCTGCAGGCTATCATAAAGATTCAGAAAAAAGAGCTGGTTGGTGGGACGCATTAATAGGTCCAAATAAAGCAATAGATACCAATAAATATTTCGTAGTTTCTCCAAATAACTTAGGGGGTTGTCACGGGACTACTGGTCCAAAATCAATAAATCCTGATACTAATAAAGTCTTTGGTCCTAATTTTCCTGTTTTAACGGTTAGGGATTGGACCAACAGTCAAGCAGTGTTAGCGGATCACTTAAATATCAAGGCTTGGCATGCAGTGATCGGGGGTAGTCTTGGGGGAATGCAGGCACTGGATTGGAGCATTGCATACCCCGAGAGAATAAAGAAAGCTGGCGTTATTGCAGCTGCTCCTAAATTAAGTGCTCAAAATATTGCTTTTAATGAAGTAGCCAGACAGGCGATCACTTCTGACCCTGATTTTCAAGAAGGAAACTATCTTTTAGAAAACACTTCGCCAAAAAGTGGTTTAAGGTTAGCTCGAATGGTTGG
This sequence comes from SAR86 cluster bacterium REDSEA-S09_B4, assembly GCA_001628005.1. Taxonomy (GTDB): domain Bacteria; phylum Pseudomonadota; class Gammaproteobacteria; order Magnimaribacterales; family Magnimaribacteraceae; genus AEGEAN-183. Next base: position 22,774 of record LUQU01000003.1, on the reverse strand, counting down.
CCATATTACTTATCTCTCAGATGAATCAATGAAAAGTAAATTTGGAAGAGAGCTTAAGGAAGAAAAATTAGGTTTCGGTTTTGATGCTGAATTCCAAGTTGAAAGCTACTTGAGACACCAAGGTGATGTTTTCTCCAACACGTTCGACGCAAACACCTATCTTTTAATGACAAAAGTGTTGGATTACTTTGATCCGGCAGATGAATTTAATGGGGATTTGATGAAAGCATTTGAACCTATACTTGCACAAGTTCTCGTGCTTTCATTTTCTTCAGACTGGAGGTTTTCTCCGTCAAGATCAAAAGAAATAACTGATGCCCTTATTGGAGCAAAAAAGAAGGTGAGTCACATAGAAATTGAGTCTTCATTAGGTCATGACTCTTTTCTATTTCCTGAAGAAAGATACGTGAAAGTGCTTAAGGCTTTTCTGGGGAGTCCGTCATGAAAACCTCAGAAGTAATTGAAAATTGGGTTAGTTCTGGCTCAAGAATTTTAGATTTAGGGTGTGGGGATGGATCTATTCTAGAGGGCTTAAAACTAAACAAATCTGTAGACGGCTATGGTGTTGAGATTGATAAAAATAATATTCAAGCTTGCTTAGAGAAAGGACTCGAAGTAATTGAACAAAACATTGATGAAGGGCTTACAAACTTTCAAGACAAAAGCTTTGATACAGTCTTAGTTAGCCAAACCATACAGGTACTAAAGAATCCTAAAGAAGCTCTGGATGAAATTACTAGAATTGGACATCAATCAATAATAGTCATTCCTAACTTTGGACATTGGAAATCTAGATTAACGGTTTTTTTAGGAGGTAAGATGCCAGTAACCGAAGCTCTACCTGAAAAATGGTATGAAACAGATAACATTCACCTCTGTACAGTGGCTGATTTTGAAAATTTATGTTCAGAGTTAAATATTGTTGTTGAAGAGAAGAAAATTCTTAATGCTGAAGGCAAAGTTAGCAGCATATCTTCCGGTTGGTCCAATTTATTGAGTAGTGCTGTCATATATAGACTTTCTAGATAAAAATGGAAATTATTTTAGCTACACAAAATAGTGGGAAAATAAAAGAGTTTAATGAACTGGCCAGGGGCACAGAATTAAATTTTATTCCAGTTCCAAGCAATCCAACTTTCCCAGAAGAAACAGGAGGTACTTTTTTTGAAAATGCCTCAATCAAGGCAAATTTTGTTTTTTCTTTGACCGGAAGAACCTGCCTAGGAGATGACTCGGGTTTGGAAGTTGATGCCCTAAATGGTAAACCTGGTGTTCATTCTTCAAGATTCTCAAAAGAAGCAACAGACAAATCCAATATGGATAAATTACTTAACGAGTTAAGCGAGGTCTCTTGTAAGGATAGGTCTGCAAGATTTAAATGTTGTTTGGTTTTGATACAGGAAAATGTAAATAATCTGATTAGCACAGAGGGAGTTATTGAAGGAAAAATAGCTGAAGGAAAAAAAGGAGATAAGGGGTTTGGTTATGACCCTATTTTTATTCCAGAAGGGTCTTTGTTACATATGGCTGAAATGGATCAGAAAGAAAAGAATCTAATAAGTCATCGTGCGAATGCCTTCAACTCTCTCCTAAAAAAACTATCTTGAGGCCTTACGGAAAAACAATTCTCTTGGCTGCCTTCCCTCAATCAAAGCCTTTCTCTCATATTTTGTCTTAGGTAAAGAGTGTAAATATTCGGGCAAATTAGTTAAATCTTCACTTGCCCATCTTTCGTCGGCAGAAAACCCTTCTTTAATTTGATAATAGTAGTTTTCCCAATCAGTCTTGCAGAAAACTAAACCATTTTTTGTTGTTTTGTCGTAGAGAAGATTTAAGAAACGCTCTGATAACAGCCTTCTTTTATGATGTTTTCTTTTAGGCCATGGGTCCGGGTAAAGAAAAACAATACCATCAAAGGTATCATCTGCTATGTTTGTTTCCAGTAATTGAAAAACATCAGCCTCTATTATTTTTAAGTTGGTTAAGTTGTTTTCGTGAATTTGGTTTAGGGCCGAACCAATCCCTGAAGAATAAACCTCAATACCCACAAAGTTCGCTTCTGAGTATTTATTGGCCATTGACAGCAGACTTTCGCCCGACCCAAAACCAACATCTGCTATAAGCTTTCTGTCGGGGTCCAGAAATGCTCCTGCTAGGTTTAACATGCCCTTACCAAGCTTGATGGTATATTCATTTTTTAAAGAATTAAGTGCCCTTCTTTGTGCTGCCGTTACTCTTCCCCTTCTTAGAACGAAGCTCTTCTTAGTATGCTTTTTTGCCTGGATTGATGGTGAATTCATGAAGAATCTACTCTATTAAGCCTTTCGTGGGCGATGAAGCCGAAGCATAACTCTTTTTTTCCATTCTGCCTGCCAAATAAGCCTGTCTGCCTGATTCAATTGCTTTTTTCATTGCTTGTGCCATCAGAACCGGTTTTTGTGCTTTAGCTATTGCTGTATTCATCAAAACTCCAGCGCAACCTAGTTCCATGGCAATAGATGCATCCGATGCTGTGCCCACTCCCGCATCAACAATTATTGGCACTTCTGCTTTTGAAAGAATCATTTCTATATTATGCGGGTTTTGAATACCTAGACCCGAACCTATAGGAGAAGCAAGGGGCATAACTGAAACACAACCCAATCCTTCTAACTCTTTTGCCAGCAAAGGGTCATCAGAACAATAAACCATAACTTCAAATCCGTCTTTAACGAGTTCTTTAGCAGCCTTTAGTGTTTCAGGCATATTTGGATATAAAGTTTCTTTATCTCCTAAAACTTCTAATTTAACTAAATTAGTTCCGCCCAGTAATTCTCTTGCCAATTTACATGTTCTGATTGCTTCCTCGGCTGTATAGCATCCTGCTGTATTTGGCAAAATAGTGAATTTATCTGGTGAAAGAAAATCTAAAATATTTGGTTCTGAAGAATCTTGGCCTATATTTGTCCTTCTTATAGCAACAGTCACAATCTCTGCTCCTGAGGCTTCTATTGAGGTACGGGTTTCATCAAAATCTTTATATTTACCCGTTCCAACTAAGAGCCTGGATTTATAAGTCCGACCCGCTATGGTTAATAAATCATTCAATTGGTTTCATCCTCCGCCTATCGCCCTAACTATCTCTAAGATGTCCTTGTCCTTTAGAACTTTACCTAGAAGTTCAGAATTAGGTATGACAGCTCCATTGAGCTCAACCGCTACCTTGGTTTTGGGTATTTCTAGCATATCTAATAGCTCACCCATGTTAGACCCATCATCAATCTCGACTGAGTCGCCGTTAACCTTTAACAACATGTAGGGGATTTTAGCTTTAGCTAAAAATTAATCCAAAGGAAAATTCTGTTTGACCTTCTTCATGGCATTTTGTTCTATCTGTCTAACTCTTTCAGCAGAGATTCCATACTTGTCTGCTAATTCATGTAGGGTTAGTTTCTCGTCTGAAAGCCACCTGTCATAAATTATGTCTCGGCTTCTATCATCTAATTGCTTCAAGGCCTCATATAACTGTGTTGTGTTCAAAGCTGAGTCGTCTTCTTTCTCAATTATCTCTGAAGGATTGGCAGAAGAGTCTTCCAAATATTGAGCCGGGGCATAATTAGCATCGTCGCTTTCATCGCCTTCAAGGGGGTCAAATGACATATCAAGTCCACTAAGGCGTTTTTCCATCTCTCTGACTTCTGCGGGCTTAACTCCCAAGTCTTCAGAAATCGATTTAATTTCATCTTCTGTTAACCAGCCTAAATTCTTTTTCTTACTTCTTAAATTAAAGAAAAGCTTTCTTTGTGCTTTAGTAGTAGCGATTTTGACAATCTTCCAATTCCTTAAAACGTACTCGTGTATCTCCGCTTTAATCCAATGCACCGCAAAAGAAATAAGCCTTACCCCAACTTCGGGATTAAATCTTCTTACTGCCTTCATTAACCCTATATTTCCTTCTTGTATAAGGTCTGCTTCGGAAAGTCCATAACCTGAATAGGTCTTAGCTATGTGAACAACGAATCTAAGGTGAGCCATTACTAATTTTCTTGCTGCATCCAGATCATCGTTGTAATAGAGATCTTCAGCTAACTTCCTTTCCTGTTCGGGAGAAAGAATTCCGATGTTGTGAATAGAATTTAGATAAGATTCAATATTTCCTCCAGGCGATGCTATATCCATCTCCTGCAGCGAAGTACCTGGCTTACTTTGTTCTTTTTTTGGTTTTTTTGCCATTTCTTGGCGGAATTCTACATTTTTAACAATAAATTATCCAAATTAAGCTAATTCTCTAAGAAAAAAGGGTTTTCCAGGCGAAGCTTGAGTCTCCAACACAATAGAATTCAGGGTTCTTCTTTTCTGAGTCAAAAGTATAGAAAAAATCATCCCCTTCTAGTGTCTTTAAAGTTCCTCCAGCAGCCTCTGCTACGGCCTGACCTGCTGCTATGTCCCATTGATAAGTAGGCCCCATTCGGCAATATATGTCCGCAAGCCCTTCTGCAACCCTACAGAGTTTCAATGAACTTCCTGCTTCAATTATTTCTATTTCGTTAAAATTTTTACTTATGCTCTTAAGGACCTGTTTATCTTTTTCGGTTTGGTGACTCCTGCTCACAGTGACAGTTACAAGCTCTTTGTTTAATGTTTTAGTTTTTATTTCAGCTTGAACCCCATTATCAGCTTTATAAGCTCCAACACCCAAGACACCCTTAAATAATTCTCCCTTTGCTGGGGCACTTACTATGCCCATCAAAGGGGAGCCCTTCTCTATTAAAGCTATATTTACTGTGAAGTCACCGTTCTTATTTAAGAACTCTTTTGTTCCGTCTAAAGGGTCTATTAACCAAAAAGTCTCATCATCCAGTTTATGCTTTGACCTGCCTTCTTCTGACAGTACTGAAAAATTTACGTCTAAGCTCTCTAGTCCTTCTACTAAAATTTTATGAGATATAAGATCGGCTTCTGTTAGAGGCGATCCATCTCCCTTTTTTTCAGAAGCAATCTCTTTTCTTGTGTAGATATCCATAATGGCCTGAGAGGCCCTTAAGGCTATCTCAGAGACTTTATCTGATAGTTCTAGTAAATTTTCTTTGTCCATAAACATCTATCTTTAATTTGTTAGCTGTTCTTTTTCTTTTACAATAACTGACAAATCCTTGCTATAAAAGTGATATGAATAATAAACAAAAATTAATAGAGAGCGCAGAAGTTCTAAAAAAAGGACTTAAGCTGCTTGGAAGGAACAGAAAAACCGTACTTTCTCATCGCAAAACTTTTGAATTGACTGATGAGCTTGAAGCAAGAATTGAAGAAATGCTTAATGACTTAAAGCAAGAAACCAACGAATCATAAGGAGAATCTAATGAATTACAGCTGCTTTGAATGTGAAATTAAAGACAAAATCGCACATATTAAAATGATCAGGCCTGACGAGTTCAATTCGATGAATAAGGCATTTTGGTCTGAATTACCTCATTTGATAGAAGATCTTTCAGACAATGCTTCTGCAAGGGTGATTGTTTTATCGGGAGAAGGAAAACATTTTTGTGCTGGCATGGACTTAGCTAATTTTACACCTTCAGACTCTCAACCTAACGCTCATAGTGGAATGAGAAGTGAATCGGCTTATAGGGTAACTTTAGACTTACAGCATACTATCTCTTGCTTAGAAAAGGCTAGAATGCCTGTAATCTCAGCCATTCAGGGTGCTTGCATTGGAGGCGGAGTTGATATGGCAACCGCTACTGATCTCCGTTATTGCACAAAAGATGCTTTCTTTTGCATTCAAGAGATAAATATAGGAATGGCTGCAGACGTAGGAACCCTCCAAAGAATACCGAGACTTGTGCCTGAGGGCATTGTCAGAGAATTAGCCTACACTGGCAGAAGGTTCTTACCAGAAGAGGCTTTAAAACATGGACTGGTTAATCAAATATTTGATACCAAAGAAGAGATGATGGCGGAGGTTATGAATGTAGCTAAAGAAATTGCTTCTAAGGGACCCCTTGCTATAGCAGGCACTAAAGAATCTCTAAACTATGGACGAGACCACACCACAGAAGAGGCCCTTAACCACATAGCTCTTTGGAATAATGCAATGGGCATTGGCGATGAAATGTCGGCTGCTTTTAAAGCCAAAGCAGAAAAAAAGGATCCAGAATTTGAGGACATGCTGCCCAGAAGGAAATATTTAGACGGCGAAATAACGTCTTAGTTATTTTCTAAGAAATACAGGGTTTTGATCTGTAGATTCTGACTTAGAATACCTGTACCCATCGTAATTAAAGCCCGACAGCCCCTCGGGAGAATTTATTCGATTTTCTACCAGGTATCTTGTCATCCGTCCCCTTGCCTTTTTTGCAAAAAAACTGATGATTTTATATTTTCCATTTTTATAATCTTTAAAAATAGGACTTACTACATTGCCTTGTAAGGAACCCTGTTTTACAGAAGAAAAATATTCAACCGAAGCTAAGTTCAATATAGTTTTGTTCTTATGGGTAGAAATTGATTCATTAATTGATTCGGTTATATCTGTACCCCAAAATTCATACAAATCTTTCCCGTTAGTATTTTTAAGTTTAGTCCCCATTTCTAACCTATAAGGGGACATTAGATCCAATGGCTTTAATATTCCATAGAGACCTGAAAGAATTCTGACGTGTTTATTCAAAAATTTAATGTCAGCATTCTTGAGACTGTAAGCAGAGAGCCCCGTGTACACATCTCCCTTAAAAGCAAATATTGCCTGCCTTGACTCCTCAGAAAGAGCAACTGGAGGCTCCCAATTCATATTCCTTTCAAAGTTAAGATTGGCTAGCTTTTCACTAAGTCCCATTAGGTCTGATAAACCTTGAGGATCTTTCTTTCTTAGCTCTCCCATTAACTCTTCTGATTTTTCCAAGTGTCCCGAAATACTAAAAGCCCTAACAGGCAAGGGAGTCTCATAGTCGAGAGTTTTTGCTGGCGATAAAAGAATAATCATGTGAGTCCCAACACTAATTTTGCCATTATATTTCTTTGAATTTCATTAGAGCCTGCATAAATGCTTGCCTTTCTGTAGTTAAAATATCTAGGAGCTGATGCGTTAGCAAAAGCACTCCCTATAGGGGGTTCGTTATGACCAATACCAGGCCCTGGGTTGTTAAAGGGAATAGCATAATAGTCAACTGCCTCAACTGCTAACTCAGTTATAAGCTGGCCAATTTCTGTACCCCTAGTTTTTAATAACGAAGATTCGGGTCCGACATTCTGACCAGCAGACAAGCTGCCTAATATGCGTAGTTCGGTTGCTTCCATGGCATTTATCTGTACCTCAACGTCTGCTAATTTTTCTTTAAAGCTAGAATCTTCCATCAAGGGTTCGCCTCCAGAAGTTGGTGTTTTAGCCATACCAACTATTTTTTCTAATGAAGAATAGAGGCCAGCTGAATAACCATTGCCTCTTTCAAATTCCAACAAATATTTAGCATAGGTCCATCCCTTTCCTTCCTCACCAATTAAATTTTCTTTAGGAACCTTAACATCTTCAAAAAATACGGTATTAATTTCTTGATGTCCTTCAGGGGCTTTATCCAAAGTAACAATTGGCTGAACGGTAATACCGGGAGAGTGCATGTCTATTAATAAGAAGGAGATGCCCATTTGGCGAATCTCTTCATTGCTTGTTCTTACAAGACAAAAAATCATATCCGCATGCTGAGCCATGGTTGTCCAGGTTTTAGCTCCATTTACAAGATAATGATCGCCTTTGTCTTCTGCTTTGGTTTTTAACGAAGCTAAATCGGATCCAGATCCTGGTTCAGAATAGCCCTGACACCACCAAACCTTAGAAGAAAGAATGTCTGGAAGATACCTTTCCTTTTGTTCGTCAGTCCCAAAGGCCATTATTACAGGTGCTACCATCTTTTCTCCAAAAGCAATGACTGTGGGGGCGTTAACAGCTGCCATTTCTTTATTGAAGAGATATTTCTTAGAAGCACTAAATTCCGCTCCTCCATATTCTTTAGGCCAATTAATGCCTGCCCATCCCTGCTTGTAAAGAGCCTTCTGCCATTGCATTTGTTCATCTCTAGATATACTTCCATTGGGGCTGTTGTCATGTCTTTCTTTCATATCCTGTGAATAATTTTCTTTCAACCAGTCCCTAACTTCGCTTTGAAAATCAAGTTCTTCTTGTGTAAATTTCAAGTCCATATAAATTAACCTCCCATTAATTATAAATTAGAAAGGAATCAACGCAATTAGTTAACTCATGAATCAAGTTACAGCCTTATTAGATTCATTTTCAGAAATGACAGGAAGGTTCTGTTCCTGGTTTGTAGCTCTTATGACTTTAATCACCTGTGTGGTTGTTGTAATGAGATATGGATTGGACTTAGGGTCAGTTTTACTCCAAGACGTTGTTCTATATCTACATGGAGCTTTGTTTCTCTTGGGCTCTTCTTTTGCTCTAAAAAGAGACGCACATGTAAGAGTAGATATTTTTTATAGGGAGTTTTCAGAGAAACGCAAGGCCTTTGTCGACCTTATTGGTCATTGTCTTTTTTTACAGCCTGTTTGTTGGGCTGTTTTTCTCTTTTCTTGGGGTTTTGTTGAGTTCTCCTGGAGAATTATGGAAGTCTCAGCTGAGCCCGATGGACTCCCTTTTGTGTATATACAAAAAAGCCTATTGATAGCTCTGTGTGTTTTTCTGGCTCTTCAAAGTTTTTCAGAAATTTTAAAAAATATTTTAAGAATTAAAAATGATTGAACTCATTCCTCTGTTGATGTTTGGCGTCATTTGCTTAGTTCTCTTGGCAGGTTTCCCTGTGGCCTTTTCTTTAGCTGGCACTGCCCTTATATTCGCTGGCATAGGCATTATTTCAGGAACTTTTGATTCTTCCTTGCTCGGGACTATACCCAACAGACTGTTTGGAGATATGACCAATACAAATTTAGTGGCTGTGCCCTTATTTATTTTCATGGGAATACTATTTGAGAAATCTAATCTCGCTGAAGATTTGTTGAGCAATATGGCTGATGTCCTTGGGGGTTTCAGGGGGAGTCTCGCAGTATCTGTCATTATCGTTGGGGCAATGATTGCCGCCAGCACAGGTATTGTAGGTGCAACTGTTATAGCCATGGGGCTTATTTCTTTACCAATCATGCTTCAAAGAAATTACGATCAGAGCTTAGCTACCGGGACTATTTGTGCTACTGGCACATTGGGCCAAATCATTCCTCCGTCTATTGCTTTAGTCCTTTTGGGAGACGTTCTGTCAGCAGCTTACCAACAATCCCAACTAAGTCTGGGTATATTTTCTGCAAGGACCGTTTCAGTAGGTGATTTGTTTATGGGAGCATTAGTTCCAGGTGTCATTCTAGTTTTTGCTTACATTTCTTATGTACTTCTGAGGGCCTACATGCAACCTTCAACTGCTCCAGCACAAGAAGTTAAGATAGTGGGGAATAGAGCCAAAATAATATTAACTGCTCTGCTTCCGCCTCTAGTTTTGATAGTAGCTGTTTTGGGGTCCATCTTGATAGGCATAGCAACGCCAACTGAAGCAGCGGGTGTAGGGGCTTTAGGAGCTATGGGTTTAGCCCTCAGTAAGGGTAGTTTAAATCGTGAGAACTTAACCTCCGCTGTGCAAAGCACTACTGAAATCACCTCAATGGTTTTTATGATCCTCCTGGGATCTTCAATATTTTCTCTTGTTTTTCGTGGATTTGGCGGCGATGAATTAGTTAACAGTATTTTCAATCAAATGCCTGGTGGGGTTTTTGGAGCCATGCTTATAGTGATGATTATAATTTTTCTTCTAGGGTTCATATTGGACTTTATTCAAATCACCTTTGTTGTCGTACCCATTGTAGGTCCAGTATTACTTGCAATGGGCATAGACCCGCTCTGGTTAGGAATTATGATAGCCATCAATCTACAGACTTCCTTTTTGACACCTCCTTTTGGATTTGCTTTGTTTTATTTAAGAGGAGTTGCACCTGACAGTGTCCCAACGGGTGCAATATACCGAGGTGTAATCCCCTTCATAGTCATCCAAATTCTAGTTTTGCTGTGCCTGGCAGTATTCCCCTCTCTGGTCACGGCACTACCTGATGCAGTCTACGGGCTTTAATTTCCTTGCAATAAGCGGGCAACCTTATCTGCCCTGTATGAAGACCTAACCATTGGGCCTGAAGCCACTTCTTTAAAGCCTATTTCCTTGGCTATATTTTTGTAATGAAGAAATTCTTCTGGGGGGATATACCTTTCGACGGGCAAGTGATTAAGGGTAGGCCTTAAATATTGACCCAAAGTTAAAATCTCCACGCCAACAGAGTAAGCATCCACCATGGTCGACTCAATCTCTTTTGTTGTTTCTCCCAAGCCCAGCATCAAGCTAGTTTTGGTTAAAACATCGGGGTTAAACTTCTTCGCTTTCTCTAGCACATTAAGCGTTTGCTGATAGCCAGCCCTAGGGTCTCTGACTCTTAAAGTTAACCTTTCAACGGTCTCTACATTCTGAGCAAAGACATCTAAGTTTGAAGAAAGCAAAATAGAAATAGATCTATTTTTTCCTTCAAAATCAGGGGTAAGCGCCTCTACCATGACTTTAGGGCAGACTTCTTTCACGGCTTTTATTGTATTTGAATAGTGCCTAGCCCCTCCGTCTGCCAGATCATCTCTATTAACCGAAGTTAATACTGCGTATTTAAGTGACATTTTTTTAATAGATAGCGCTACTTTGTAAGGCTCTTTTTTATCTCGCCTGCCTCTTGGATTTCCTGTGTCTACTGCACAAAACTTACAAGCCCTTGTGCAAACATCACCCAAGAGCATGAAGGTAGCCGTTCCATGACTCCAACACTCGTTGATGTTTGGACACATTGCCTCTTCGCAGACCGTGTTCAAGTGATTTTCTTTAACAATACTTTTAACTTCTTTGAACTTAGGCGTAAAGGAATGGGTGAGCCTAAGCCAATCCGGTTTCCTTTTGGGGAATGTGTCTTTATTGTTATTAGGTTTAATACCATTTCTTATGGCTATAGTGCCATTATCTTTTATAGTCTTGGTAGGAATAACCTGACTCATCCGCTCATAATTCCTTCAAATCTATCCTTGGCAGTTTTTTCAAAATCTTTAAACGCTCTATCTAAAGAAACTTCTGCAAATTTATTCAGGTGAGTAGCTTTTAAGCTTTTATTCCCACAAACATTAATGTTCTCAAAGGGACTCAAGTCCATATCAATGTTTATGCTCAGCCCATGATAAGAAAAACCTCTTTTTATTTTTAAGCCCACAGAAGAGATTTTTTTACCTTCAACATAGATGCCTGGATCTCCTGATTGCCTTGTAGAGGAAATGTTGTACTTTTTTAAAAAATCTATTACTGAGGCCTCTAGCTCATTCACAAACTTTTTGGGGCCCCATTTTTTACGCCTAAGGTTAATCAAAAAATAGGCTACGATTTGCCCCGGACCATGATAAGTAACCTCTCCCCCCCTGTCTGATCGTACAACCGGTATGCTGTTCTCACTTAATAAGTGGTCTTCCGAAGCTCCAAATCCCAGGGTATAAACAGGAAAGTGTTCTAGTAACCAAAGCTCATCCGGGTCTTCTTTACCCTTTGAAAGTATAACGTTCTGCATAGAAGCCCAAGTCTTGCGATAATCCTGCGTGCCTAGTTTTCTTAACTTAAGGTTCAATTTTTTACTTTTTAGTCTTCTAGGTCTCTCATTTCTATAAAGGCCTTTTCGGAGATCTCATGGTATTCAATCACGTCCTGCTTAAAAGCTTCATAGGAGTTATAGATCTTTGTTGCCATTTCATCACCCTCTATAAATTCTTCCATTACCTCTCTGGATATTTTTCTTAGCTCTACCAAAACATCATCTGGTAGCTTTCTAAGTTCAACTCCATGAACTTCAACTAGTTCTGTTAACGCCCTGTTATTATTAGCTGTGTATTCATCAAGCATTTCTTGGTTAACTGCTCTTGCTGCATACTTGACTATAGCCCTCAAGTCGTCAGGCAGAGATTCGTAAGCCTCCTTGTTTATTATTATCTCTAAGGTTGAGCCACCCTCATGCCAACCCGGATAGTAATAATATTTTGCTACCTGATGAAACCCGAAAGTTAAATCGTTGAAAGGCCCTACCCACTCTGCTGCATCTACTACTCCTTGCTGCAATGCCAGAAAAATATCACTTCCAGGTAACACTACAGTTTCTGCACCTGCTCGTGAGAAGATTTCACCAGCCAATCCTGGAATCCTCATTTTTAGCCCTTTAAGATCTTGGATAGAATTAATTTCTTTATTAAACCATCCAGCCATTTGGACACCCGTATTTCCTCCTGCCAGCGGCATTAGATTAAAAGGAGCATAAGCTTCTTCCCAAAGCTCTTGACCACCCCCCCAATGAATCCAAGAATTAATCTCTTGTGCCGTCAAACCAAAAGGAACAGCAGTGTAAAACTGAGAAGACTTAACTTTGCCTGTCCAGTAATAAGAAGCACCGTGGCCCAACTCAACATTGCCTTGTGAAACTGCATCAAAAACACCCATTGCTGGAACCAGCTCGCCTGCACCATAGACCTTTATCTTCATCCTGCCATTGCTCATTTCGTCTACATATTTAGACAGGTTTTCAGCTGCTAATCCCAGTCCAGGATAATTCTTAGGCCATGTGGTTACCATATTCCACTTGTAGACTTTATTTAGATCAATTTCTACTTTACCTTCCGAAGAAGTGACAGAATTATCAGAACATCCTAGAAAAAGAAAAATAAGAAAGGTTGATAAAATTTTTTTCTTCATAAATTTCCTTAATTAAATTGGTCTTAATTTTGCGTAAGAAGCCATGAGCCACTTAGTTTCACTTGAATCAAAATTAACTTCTACTCTAGCATTAGCCCCTTGGCCTTCATAGTTAAGAATTACGCCCTCGCCAAAAACTTCGTGAACCACCCTCTGTCCTAAGACCAGATCAGTCTCAGGTATCTCTCCTTGAGCAATAATGCCTTTTGAGTCATATGATTTTCTGCCGATTGCCCCACCCGTTCTTATTTCTTGAGTTAACTCGGGTGGTATTTCTCTCAAAAAACGTGAAGGAGGGTTGAATGTTTCATTTCCATGTAAGTTTCTCATTTCTGCATAAATAATATAAAGCTTTTCCATGGCCCTAGTCATTCCTACATAACACAACCTCCTTTCTTCTTCTAACTGGCCCGGTTCTTCTATAGAGAGCCTGTGAGGAAATAAGTTTTCTTCAAAGCCAGTTACAAAGACCAAGGGAAACTCTAACCCCTTTGCTGAATGCAAGGTCATGAGTTGTATTGCTGACTCATGCTCTTCTGCTTGGTCTTCGCCCGCATCAAGTGCTGCGTGATCAATGAAAGCTTTTAAGATGGGAGTGTCTTCTTCTTGAATGTCTGGTACAAAATCACCCGCGGCGCTGACAAGCTCCTCTAAATTCTCAACTCGAGTTCTGCCCTTTTCACCTGCCTCTTTTTTGTGGTATTCAATCAGTCCGCTCCTCTGAATAATATGATCCACAGTTTCTTTTAACTTTAAGCCGTCCACTTCGGTACTGAGGCTCTCAAGGTCTCCCATAAAACCAGACAATGAAGCTTTAGCCCTTGCGGTCAACTCATCAAATTCGACCAATTCTGAGCTGGCATTCCAAAGCGAGCTATTTTTATCCCTCGCTTTTTTTCTAATAATTTCTAGTGTCTTGGCTCCGATTCCTCGTGGGGGTAAGTTAATTACTCTTTCAAAAGCAGCGTCATCTTGTCTCCCATAAACCAGTCGTATATAAGCCATCGCATTCTTAATTTCTGCTCTTTCGTAGAATCTCTGCCCGCCATAAATTCTGTATGGAAGCCCTTCTCTTAGGATAGCCTCTTCTAAAGCTCTCGACTGCGCATTGGATCTGTAAAGAATTGCAACCTCATCTAGGGCATTGCCTTGATCCATCCAAGACTGAACTGTTCCAACAACAAACCTAGCTTCGTCGTCTTCGTTGTATGCAGAGTAGACTGAAATCTTTTCCCCTTCCTTTTGTTCAGTCCAAAGCTCTTTGCCCATTCTTGTCTGATTGTTTTCAATAACTGAGTTAGCAGCATCTAAGATGGTTTGTGTAGATCTATAATTCTGCTCCAATCGAACCACTTCCGTCTTAGTGAAATCTTTAGTAAACCTATCAATATTGTCACTTTTTGCTCCTCGCCAACCATAAATGGATTGATCGTCGTCACCCACGGCTGTGTAGCTACTGTCTTTTCCCTTTAATAATGATAATAATCGATACTGGACTTCGTTGGTGTCTTGAAATTCGTCCACAAGGATATGCTTAAAGCGTTTTTGATAATGAGAAAGCAATGATTCATTAGTGGATAGGAGGATGAGAGATCTTAATAACAGCTCTCCAAAATCTACCAGGCTTTCTCTTTCACAGAGCTGTTCATATTCTTCGTAAACTTTTGTCATTTGTTCAACGAAATAATCATCGCCGGACTCAGCTTGATTTGCTCTTCGACACTCATCTTTTTCTTTATTGATGTACCACTGGATTTGCCTAGCCGGCCACTTGCCTTCGTCAACCCCCATGGATTTACAAACCCTCTTGATGACTCTGTATTGATCTTCACTGTCCAAAATTGCGAACTCTTTTCTAAGGCTTGCTTCTTCCCAATGTCTTCTCAGAAGCCTATGAGCAATGCCGTGAAAGGTTCCACACCAGAAATCTGCCATTTCTTGGCCCAACATAGATTCGATTCTGCCTTTCATTTCATTGGCCGCTTTATTAGTAAAAGTTACTGTTAATAAAGAGTGGGGGCTGTTGTCTAAGGCTTGTACTAGCCAGGCAACCCTGTGGGCGATAACTCTAGTTTTACCAGATCCTGCGCCCGCTAAAACAAGGAGATGAGAGGACTCAGAAGTTACTGCGTTTCTTTGAGCTTCATTTAGATTATTTAAAATATCAGAGACATCCACAATACTATTTTATATGGTTTGGCTTTAAAGAGGTTTTTAAAAAAGTTGAAAAAAAACGCATGAGAATTAACCCCCCTTAAGTTAAGATAAATGATAGAAAAACCCATGACTGATCCAAAAGAATTCTTTGATGCTTACTGTGATTTTGTTACTAAACAAACCAGTGATCCCAGCCTAGATATTGAGAGCCTGAAGGCCTCTTTAGAGAATATCCAAAACAATTCTGAAATTGATGTGCCTAGATTAATGACAGCAGCTCTTGGCTTAAGCAGTGAGGGGGGTGAGTTTGTAGAAATTGTTAAAAAAATGTTCTTGCAAGGAAAGCCGGCTAATGAAGAAAATATATTTCATATGAAAAGGGAGTTGGGTGACATTATGTGGTACTGGGTTACGGCATGTATGGCACTTAAGTTAGATCCGGTTGAAGTTATATTAGAAAATCAAAAAAAGCTTGAAGCGAGATACGGTGACAAGTTTACTATTAACCAAAGCGAAGTTAGGGAAAAGGGCGACCTGTAGTTAATTATCTAACCCCCTTGGCTCTCAGTAGATAGGAAAAACCAAAAACTATGTCTGATTGTCTTTAGACTTCTAGTTTAAAGCTGGAAAGATTGTTACAAGTCTCGTTAAACTCTAAAACAGTCTGGTCTATGATATCTTTAACTGACTTCACTTCATCTATAAGGCCCACTGATTGACCTGACAGCGCAGGAGCTGCATTCATGTCTCCCCCAAAATATAAGTCTTGGATATTTGACATGTCATTCATTTCCATCACCCCTGCCTCATGAATTTTTTTTGTGAAGTCAGTCCTCAGGGCTCTAATTACTGGCTTTGAAGTTTTATTCAAAATCCAAGTCCCCTGTATGGTTGAGTCAAGAATTTTGTTTTTAAAGTTATCGTGTACAGGGCTCTCTTTACTTGATACAAACCTTGTACCCATTTGTATCCCCTCAGCACCAACAGCAAACACGGCAGCCATTCCGGTGCCGTCAACTATGCCGCCCGCAGCTATTATTGGTAAATCTAGCTCTTTCCTTATGGCCTGAATGAGTACCAAAAGGCCCACCTCTTCAGGGTTTTTAAAACCTCCCCCTTCAGTTCCTTCAACCACCAATCCATCAACTCCTGCATTAGCTGCCTTTACAGCGCCCTGTACGCTAGGAACAGCATGATAGACCGTTATGCCTGCGTATTTTAAGGTCTCTATGTATTTGGATGGATCTCCCGCTGAAGTGGTAACAAACTTAACTCCATGAGAAACACAAAAATCTACCATGCTATCGTCTTGAAGAAAAAGCAGCGGTAAATTTACACCAAAGGGCTTTTCCGTAAGCTCTGCCATTTTTTTTATTTCGGCCTTGCAATTTTCTACCTCTCCTGATGAAGTTTCTATCACGCCAAAACCACCTGCATTTGATACCGCTGAGGCCAGTTTGCTTCGTGCAATCCATCCCATAGGGGCTTGAATGATTGGGTATTTGGATCCAAGGTGTTGCAATACTCTATTCATTTTTAAATCCTTTAAATTGATTTGGTTTTAATTAACTCTTTCTTTTTGTTCCTTTCTTTTCGTCTGGTCTTATCATTAACCTTTCCTACTAGTTGACCACATGCAGCCATAATGTCGTCTCCTCTTGTTGATCTTATGGTAACCACATAGCCCTTTGATTGTAAGAATTCTTGGAATCTTTTAACCCTGTTCCCTGAAGGCCTTTTGTAGGCAGATTCCGAAAATGAATTAAAAGGAATTAAGTTTATTTTGCAGGGGAAATCTTTAAGCAAGTTTGCAAGCTCAGCAGCTAACTCAAGCGAGTCATTAACCCTGTCTATAAGAATATACTCGAAAGTAGTTACTCGGCTGTCATTACATTGATCAACGTAATTTGTTACAGATTTTAAAAGCGTCTTTATGGGGTATTTCTTGTTAACAGGCACCAATTCATCTCTTAATTTGTCATTTGGTGCATGCAAGGAGATGGTTAAAGATACATCAGAAAGTTTTGATAGCTTATCTATTTGGGGCACTAAGCCTGACGTACTTAAAGTTACCCTTCTTTTAGATAGTCCGTAAGCATTGTTATCTAACATCAATTCCATTGCCTTTACCACTGGGTCGAAGTTGTGTAACGGTTCGCCCATTCCCATCATCACTACATTTGTGATGTTTCTTTCTCCCTTTGCTCTTGAATCACCAAATGAGTTTTCTGCTATCCAAAGTTGCCCGATAATTTCAGCCAAGGTCAGATTCCTAGAGAAGCCCTGTTTCCCTGTGGCACAAAAACTACAATCTATTGCACAACCAACCTGAGAAGAGACACAAAGAGTTGCTCTATTACCTTCAGGAATCAAAACCATTTCTATTAAATCGCCTTCTCCAACACCAACCACCCATTTTCTTGTGCCGTCTTTAGAGTCCCTCTCATAAATTACTTCTGGTGCTCGAATTTCACATTCATGGCTTAACCTTTCTCTTAGCTCCTTAGATAAATCAGTCATCTTAGAAATATCACTCACCCCTCTTTGATGCATCCATTTGATGATCTGTGTTGCCCTGTATTCTTTTTCTCCAAGATTTAAAAAATACTCGCCTAACTCACCCCTAGTTAAGTCCATAAGATTTGTTTTTGAGGACATGTCTTTAGTTTAGAGGACCCAACTCATCAGCCACCCAACTGATAGACCAATTGTGCCCTAGCCTTCTTCCTCTATATGTTTCAGGCAACCTAGTGACCTTACTTCCTATTAAGTCTAAATTCTGAGGGTCATTTTTTAGTCCCCTAAAGGCAACATCCAGGTGGTGCTGGGTTCTCCACTGATAAAAAATCAATTTATCTGGGATGTTCTTAGGCGGATTGAAGTTACAGCCTCCTCTAGAAAAGGGAGAACCAATGGGTCCTGCTACAGAGTGAATTTCAGTAGATAGGCTGTGTTTCCATCCCTCTACCAATGAAGCTACCAAAACTCCGCCATAACTGTGTCCAACAATGACTACTCTTTCCGTGTCAGGAAGACCCCTTGCTGCTTCTCTCAAGTGAAAGATAAGTTTCTTAGCAGAACTCGAATAACACTTTCGGTCATCCCATCTATAAAAGAATGTAGCGCTATTATCTGTGTCTAGGGTTTGTAAGGGGTATATCCATTCATAACCCTCGCTTCTGCTTCCGTGAACTGACACCAATAAGACTTTCTCCTTACCATTAAATCTCTCAAGTGGATTCAATCCCAAGTCTAACCCAGATAATTTTGCTCCAGACTGTTTAAAGCCCTTGCCAGGATCTAGATTTTCTAACCAGGGGTAGTTCTGGTCGTTTTCAGCAAAGGCAAGCGGAACTAAAAAGATTATTGTAAGGACAATATATTTCAAGGCATGTCTTTAAAATTTTAGCCCAGCATATTGTGGAGAGCGCAAAGTTTATTTCCCGAGGGGTCTCTGAGATAAGCCAAGTAAAACTTTATTCCCTCACCTTCCCTAATCCCCGGAGGGTCTTCACATGTGGTTCCTCCACTCTCTAGGCCAGCTTCGTGCCAAGCGTCAGCAGCCTCTGGACTGTCAGCACTAAAGCCTATGGTTGCGCCATTGCCGTAAGTTGCAGGACTGTCATCAATCGGCTCAGAGATTAAAAACATGATTTCACCCACAACATACATATACCTCTTGTGACCCGTTGGGTTGACAGTTAGTATGCCTGGCCCACTTCCTAGGGTGCCTAATATTTTGTCATAAAAGAGCTTGGACTCCTCTATATCATTTGCTCCTACCATAATGTGACTAAACATTTTTTCTCCTCTTTTGTTTTGAATTAAATTTTATTTATTAAGAATTTTTCCAATCTGGCTTTCGTTTATTTATAAAAGCATCAATTCCTTCTTTAGCATCGTCGGCTTTTAAGTTCTTAATCATTCTTTCAGTAGCATATTCATAGGCCTCTTCAAGGTCCATATCCAATTGCTTATAAAAGGTTTCTTTCCCCATTTTTAATACATAGGGAGATTTTGAACAAATAACCCCAGCTACTTCCATCACTTTCTCGTGAAGTTCTTCGGGACCAAATACGTCATTGATTAAACCAAACCTTTTGGCCTCAGTTGCGTCTATCAAATCACCAAGAAGAAGCATTTCCATTGAATGCTTTTTGACTATGGTTCTTGATACGGGAACTAGAGGCGTGTGGCAGAATAAACCAATGTTTACCCCTGGCGTTGCAAACCGGGTATTTGTATCTGCGTACGCTAAATCACATGCTGCAACTAACTGACATCCTGCTGCAGTTGCAACACCATGTACCTCGGCAATAACTGGTTTATTTAGATTAGGTAAAAATATCATTACCTCCTTACAGCTATTTAAAAGCTCTTTATAAAAGGATTCATTTTCATTTTCCTGAACCTCTTTTAGGTTATGCCCTGCGCTGAAACCCCTTCCAACCCCCTTCAACACTATAACTTTTGTTGAACTGTCTTCTTCTGCTTCTTTTAAAGCTTCGAATAATTCATTTAGTAAATTTTTGGATAACGAATTAAAAGAGCCTTCATCATTTAGGCTGATTAATGAAACCTCTTCTTCTTTTTTAAGAGTCACTAGGTGGTTAGATTTTTCTGCCATTTTCAAATCCTTCTTATTGATTATAACTTCTATAGCCGTGAAAATGTGTTGATGAAGAATTACTCATCGCACATAGGGATTGTTGGCGGAGGAATTGCAGGCCTTACTGTCGGTTGTGCTTTAAGGTTACAAGGAATCAATACGATTGTCTTTGAAAGAGCTGATGAGGTTAGTGAATATGGCGCAGGTATTTCTATTTCTCCAAACGCCCTGAGACCGCTTCAAAAATTAGGCATAAAAGACGACTTTGTTGACAGGTCTTTTGTTCCTGAGAAGGCTGTTATGCATTACCAGGGCAAAGAGATTAAGAGGCTTGACACTGAAGTGGTAACGTCGAGTAGACAAAAATTAATTGAGGTCATTCACCAAAGGTATGCTGGACTAGGCGGAGAGATTCTCTTTGAGCATGAGTGTGAAAGCTTAGACGAAAGTTCTTGCGAAATAACATTTACAAATAATGAAATATATAAGGTGTCTCATATTCTGGTGTGTGATGGAATTAAGTCTTCCATTAGACAAAATTATTTTCCTGCTTCAGGGGTACCTGCTTATAGTGGATACAGTGCTTGGAGAGGAATAGGCCTTTCAGAGATAAAGGATATTCAATTTCACTTTGGTCCTGGAACTCACATAGTTAATTACCCCATAGATCACGAGGGAAGAACTAGCTTCGTAGGGGTTGTAAAAACAAATGAAGCAACAGAAGACTCGTGGAAAATAAAAGGCTCTAAAGAAGTTTTTTTAGAGGATTTTAAGTTTTACGACGAAGAAATATTCTCTATGGTTAGCTCTAGTGAAGTTATTTATAAGTGGGGCGTCTATATAAGGCCTTCTTTAAATTCAATGTGTTCAAAAAACATAACTTTACTTGGAGATGCAGCCCACCCAATGGTGCCTTTCTTAGGACAAGGCGGCTGTATGGCTATTGAAGACGCCTACACGTTTGCTATTTTATCCGGGGAGTTGGATTGTGATTTCAATAAAGTACAACCCCTTTATGAAAAGATCAGACTTCACAGAAACAACAGGATTCAATCTGCCTCTATGTTGCAGGGCAAGCTTAATCATATAAAAAACCCTATAGCTGCATTTACTAGAAACCTATTAATGAGCCACACACCCTTGTTGGCCATGAGAACCAATAAGATCTGGAACTACAATGTAGATGAAGAGATCTCGAAGGCCTTAAGTTAAAGCTCTTTTTATTTAAACTCATTTTTTCCATCAAAATAAACTGTATTTTCTATTTTGGGAGGTTCTTCTACGCATTTTAGATTAACGCTGTATGAGTCAGGGTGTGAACGAGGTTGATAAAAACTCTTTATACCGCATTTTTTACAAAATAAATGCTTTGCTTTTTTAGTGCCAAAGGAGTACTCAGTAATCAATTCATTGCCTTTAATAATTTGGAAGTCATCGTGTTTGATAAAAAAGTGCTCGTAATCATGCATTCTGCAAATGGAGCAGTTGCATTTCCAAATTTCAACGGACTCATTTGCCTTAAATTTGAATTTAATTTCTCCGCAATGGCATCCGCCGAAATACTCTTTCATGATCCTTGGTTCCAGTCTTTAAAAGTGAAGTATTTCCTCTTTAATAATTTATTATAAATAATTGCAAATAGAACTATAAAAGACGCCCCCACCGCAACTGGCATTAATATAAAGCCTATCCCTTTTGCGCCAAGAACAGCAATAATAGGGTTAGCTCCAGCGGGCGGATGAACGGTCTTGGTTATCATCATTAAGAATATTGCCAATCCAACCGCCAGGCCCACGCTGAGAAATGAAAAACCTAATATTGAGTAAACAAAGACTCCTGCTAAGGCAGATAATATATGACCGAATAAAACATTCTTCGGATGAGCTAGAGGACTTTCATGAGCTGCCATAACTAAAACCATGCTTGCCCCAAATGGCGGTATTAACCATAAATTGCTTTCGTCGAAAGAGTTAAGATATGCAAGTGCAGAAATGCATAAAAATGCCCCTAAAGCAGAAATAATATTATTTTTCATATGAAAATATATTAGGAGCAGAGATCTAATTTATTGGATTGAAATCTTAAAGTGACAGAAAATATTTGCATAATTTTGGCCATTGAGCGGTATTGGTCGACCGTGCTTTAATCTCGCCCCTTCATAAAACAAGACCTCTCCAGGGCTTAGGAGCATATGGTGCTTTCGACAGTGATGATCGTCGATCACTAAAGGCCAATCTGAATCAACATCTTGGTCAACATTAATGATCGCGCTGACTATATGAGTTTGCTCTCTGTCTCGATGTTCTTCAAGGACAGCATCCTTACCATAAATTCTGATTCCATAGACAGCCGTTGATTCAAGCTGAGTATTTGCCCACTTCTCTAATTCAGGCTTTAAGCTCATATGAATTTCTTTTCTTAGATTATCGGTTAAATTAACCAACCTGCTTGCTGGCTGATTGTCTTTGCTGGTATGGATAAAACCTTTTACTATTTCAACTTCTGAGTTATTTTTATTTTCTTCGTAAAACACTTTAATTTTTGCAAACAGCTTTGCGTTCAGTTTTTCTTTTTTAAAGCCGACAGATGTGTAGATTGGGATGTCGTCTATATCGACCTTGGGTTGATAGCCCATCTGTTTTTCAATGTCGGAAGGGTCAAACCCCTCATCTATTAGAATCTTATATATTCCTTCTTTATCGCAACCTCGAGAGATATTTAAATTGATCCAATCGATCCATTCTTTATTAATTGTCATTTAATTGAGTATGGTTTTTGGAACAGCGATTTACTCTTCCTTGTAATTGTCTTCGAGAATCCCTTTTTCTTTTAAAGTGTTTGTTAACTTTTCTAGACGAACCAGTGCGACAACCCCCATCATTCCAAAAATAAAACCCATTACTGCTAATCCATCCAAAATTCTCTCCTTTTAAAAAACTGTTTCCTTAAAAGATTATATAACATTTTATAATGTAACCTTTACTTCCCATTTATGGTGTGATAAGTTTACGTTACATATTAAATTTAAGGAAAACTTTATGGACTTACTAATACCACTTGCTGGAATATCCGTTGGTCTTATTATCCCGCTGGCGGTCTTCTACTGGCAATATCATGAAACTAAAAACAAGAACGACACAATTATAAAGATATCTAAGAACCTAGATGATCCGTCAAAGCTAGATGACTTGTTAGGTATATTAGATGAAAGAAAAAAAGAACCGATAGATTA
>LUQU01000029.1 GCA_001628005.1 SAR86 cluster bacterium REDSEA-S09_B4 | reverse complement strand
AAGCAGGCATATAAAAGTCCATTGCCAAAATTTAAGCTTAAATAATTTGTTAGATTTGCCGAGCTCAAACCCAAAGGTCTAGCATTATAATGAATTTTATACATAAAGGCTGAACTTGGTGTTGGAACAATCGTAATTCTTCCTGAAGAAGCTGCTCCTAGTCCTGTTGCTCCTCCGGACATTGCATAATATTTTGGAGTTCCAGTCGTTGTTTCAGCTGCATCATATTCTCTTAAATAACTGACATCTTTTTTGATTAACCAGCTATTGGCCCCTGTTGCCACTGTAGCTGAAGTATAAACTTGTATGCCTCTTACAAATAAAGCTCCAGGTGGAGCATATATATTATCTTTAGAAGCAGTTAAATTACCAACTAGTTCTTTTCGATCTGCGTCGATAGGCACATCTCTTAAAATTCTAAGTTCTGAATTATCTATAAATTGATTGGTAATTGTACTCGATAATACCGAAGTACCAACCTCTGTATAATTCAAAATAGCTGTTGTAAGTGTTGTATGAGTAAATCCTGCCATTATGCTGATAGAGTTGCTGGTCCAACTGAGACCGGAAACCCTCCTCCTGTTATTCCTCCTGTTGTAGCCGTGCTCGTATCGACAGTAAAATAAAACCAATCACTGGTAAAATCCGTGTCTCTCGAACCACCAACATACTTGCCTGTAGTAATAGCATAGCCTGCAGCTTTTGCAATATTGGAACCTGCAATACCATCAAAGGTTGCTGGATCCGCGTAGCCTCCTGAACCATTGGACACGGTCGGCGCTCCACGGAACCTGTACGTATTTCCATTGGTCAATCCATGACCTGGATAATTAACATTAATAACGCCTGATGAAGCAGCGTACGTGGTAAACGGATCATGGGGCATTAATGTTGCGACAGCATTTTCTGTCCGATCAGTTCTTGCATCCTGTAGAGCTTGAGGATCGCTTCCTTTTCCCTCTACATCTAATTGTGGTTGTTTAGATTCATATTCAGAAATATGAACCAGCATTCCATTCCATTCCTTAACCATTTCACTATATGGAAAGGCCATTCCACTTCTATCTGATATTGCTTTTGAATGTTTTCCTCTTGAAAATGCCATAATTATATATTCGGATAATAATTCTTCGGGGTTATATAAGTGCTTGCAGCAGATCCGTCCTCTGCTAAAGCACGTGCCAATTCGTCTTCATAAAATAATTTTAATTCTTGAGCTCTTTGTGGAGCATATTTTTGACTTAAATAAAATGCTAATCCTGATGTCATACTAGGTATAAATCTATAAGGAGTATCTGTTGCATCAGTGTAAGTTGAATCTGCATCCTGAATTCTTTTTACAAAAAAGATATGAACATCTTTGGATGCATTGGATGCATCGGGAGTTGGATAAAGTGTTACAGTTGTCTTATCAATTAATCTTTGAACAAAATATCTTGAAGGAGTTCCTTTAGATAATTTACTAGCTAAACCAGAATAAGTGGCTCGTGTTGTTTTTGTAAGAGCAGAATCAGCTTGATCAGTATCTCCTCTGTCAGATCTAAGAGTAGCTTCAAGAATGTCTGCAATTCCATAAGTAGAAGATCCACTGGTTCCACCTGCTGTGGTTGAACTTGTTCCATCACCTGACTCTCTATAAAAAGTATATTCAGCCTGACCTTCAACAAGATCAATATTAGTATTTCCTACTTCCCAGTAGTGCAGACCTCTATTGCCCCATTCTTGAAAAAGAATGTTTAAAGATCTTCTTGCTGTTTTTAATTGAAATCCGCTAACAGATTGTAGACCAATCCGTTCATAAGCTTCATCTATAATTTCATCAACAGCGAAAGTCTTGTCGAAAGTAACTGTTCCAGAAGTAGTATTAGCCATTTGCTACCTCCTATGTATATTTTTTCTTCAGCTCTAAAATAATACTATAATGGTCTAAGTTAGTGTGCCCTGAAGTTGTTAAGTCAATATCTCCATCGGCACCAGATGCTTCGGTATTTTTAATTCCACCAAAAGATCTAAAATCCATGTGTCCTGAAACATTGCCTGCTGCTGCACTTCCTCCTAAGGTTAAAATATTAACATTAGTTGTAGCAGCCCATTCTAAAGAAACTCTCATTCCTCCAATATCATACCAGATTTGAGTTATGCTAACTCTTGAAGGGGTTGCACCATTACTTGATGAAGTTGCCAAAGCTGAAACATCAACTTTTTTTACTGAACTTTCTCCACCACCATCTGAAAGATTTGTTAATTTTATTACTGTGACTCTATCACCATCAGATAATGTTTGACTTGTTACTGCGTCTGCCATTTTTCCTCCTGTTAGAGAGAAGGGGCCAAAGCCCCCGCTCTATTAAAGTTAATTAATTTGTTAGTATACTGTGTATTCTAACAATACTGTAAATCTACCAGCTGTAATATCTGCATTAATTGCAGTTGTAGTGAAAGCATACAAATATTTACTTGCAATAGCAGCTGTCACATAAGGTGTGAAAATGTGATAATTTCCAGCTGTATTATTAAAGTTAACATCTATTTCAGTTATAGATTGTGTTGCACTAAGTTGTGGTTCAAAAGTTGTAACTCCTGCACCAACAATTTCTGTTCCAGATGAAACAGCCGCATTAGTTGCTGTACCTGACGTAGCACTTAATGATAATCCACCAACAAGTGTTTCACCTGCTGCTGTGGTAATACCAATTAATGCTTTATCAATAAAGAATTTAGAACCTGAAACATGTCCTGAAGGGACAGTTGTGTCTAAAGTTCCTAATTCATACAGAACATCACCATCTCCATAAGCGGTAGTTGCTGCATTTGTTGAAGCCAAAGTTCCTACAAAAGATTGAAATTTTTTAATTCCCAACCAGTTTTGAGAAGCATTAGCTTTTAGTGCACCAGTTATAACTGTTACACCAGCAGAGCTAACTGTAAAATAATCAGTGTACGCTCCGGTTCCTGCTGTTTGTGCAGATACCTTTAGACCAGATTCTGCTCTAACTGTACCTTTAAACGTTGTATTTGCCATAATTAATCCTCCTAGTTTATGAACGTAGTCTCTAGGCCGTCGACTATACTCGTCTACGTTCTAATTAATTTGTATAGTAATTAATCTATAGCCCTTTTTTAAAAAAAGTGCAAGGTATCCTGTGGTAAAAAGTTGATTTTTGATAGCGCTTAAGTGGCTATCGAAACTTCGGCCTGGGCGTCTTTAATTTGTTCAAGACGATGAATCGCTAAATCCATCTTTTTCCCATTTTACAGTATTTTGTCCCAGCTTGTCAAGGATTGATTTTTCTATAGATTGAGGGCTATCTTCAGCTAAAACTTCAAATTTAGCATAGTATCCATAAGCTCGTATCTGTACTAGGAAATTTTTCATAATTCTCACCTTATGTTTAAAATGAGGCCGTTTTGAGGCGGCCTCATTAATTTAGTTATTACGCACCTTCAACGCCGAAGATACCTCTATAGTCGGATACTCCAAATGAGTATCTTTCTCTAGCTTTGTATCTAACGTTGCCAGTATCGAAATCGCCTTCCATCGCAGTTTTTAATGCTGCTCTTTGGAACATTTTCATACCGTTAGGCACATCAGTAACAATATACCAACTATCTGTGTCAGTTAAGAAATTATTCACTCTATATCCTTGAGGAATCATTCGCTCTAATGATGTTTCGTTTAAGTCTGCTTGCGTAGTTAAAGTATTTTTAACTGCTGTTCCACTAACGGTTGTATGGTTAGTTGAAAACAGAGAAACTGTGTCACCTGCTTTGAATGTAGCTATCGAAGATAGACCATTATTCAAAGGTGCCGCAGCTTTTACTTGTTTAGCATTGGACATAGATCTTGCTAAAGCTTTTGTGTATCTGGAAGCTAGTCTATCGTAGAGATTATCTTCGATAGCTTCTTCTGTGATTGCAAATGCCAAAGCAATTGTGTCGTGAGTATAACGAGCAGTGTAAGTTTCTTGTGCTTCGTCGAAAGAAACACCTGATCCTTCTGCTTTTACCTCTGCGTTAGCGAATCCTGATAACATAACTTCCTCTTCGAAAGCTCTGTCAGAAGATTCTACAGTATAAATTTCAGCGTGCTGATTTTCATACCGTTTGTACTCCAGGCCAAATAGTGCATTTAAACCTGGTTCTAGTTCTTTAACTAGTTGTGCTCTTGATATTGCCATTGTTTATATGCTCCTATTACGCGCTATCAATGATTTCATTTAAGTTCTGAATAACATTTACTGAGCAATAAGCTGCTGTTAAATCCTCATTTTCAGGATCTTCAGCGACACCCAGGAACTTCCATGTATCATTTGTTGCGTGTGTTGATCCGATGTCTAGTGTTGCAGATGATTTTCCAGTTGCAGTACTTCCTGCAGTGGTATTGAATCCATAAGTTTCAAATATTTTTTCGTGAGCCCCAGCAATAGTTGTTGCTACTGCATCGTCGGTTCCACATCTATATATTTGAAAAGGATTATCATAAACAAACGCTTTGACATCTTCACTGTTAGCCGGAGTAATACTGCCTGCATAGTAATTCACCCAAGTTGGCTTTATAGTTGTAGCCGCATTGTAGAATACACCTTGCAAAACACCTAACGTTACAGTAGTTGCTGATCCTTGAGCACCGATAATAGATCCCGTTACGCTGTAAACAGCTTCTCCGTTATATATTGCAGTACTATCACCAGCGTCGATCCAGTATTGACCAAATCCTGCAGGTGCTGGGGTTTGCCCAAGCACTCTTGTAGGAATGAGACCAAAACCGGCGCTATTTCTGTTAGCCATAGTTTTACTCCTTATGT
Source organism: SAR86 cluster bacterium REDSEA-S09_B4 (assembly GCA_001628005.1). Classification (GTDB taxonomy): domain Bacteria; phylum Pseudomonadota; class Gammaproteobacteria; order Magnimaribacterales; family Magnimaribacteraceae; genus AEGEAN-183. The sequence continues at coordinate 1,176 of LUQU01000029.1, read as the reverse complement.
TTACAGTTTTACCTGTAAACGGTTAATTTAAATCGATGATAGGGATTAACCCGAGAATAGTTAAAAAATTAACTTTTCTTTGTACCACCGAAGGTTACACGAGATTGCCTGTCAACATTGATAGGCATACTCTTATGTTGTTCCCTCAGTAAGTCGTTATCTACCGCTTCAGTCTGACCTTCAGTTTGACGCTGAAAATAATCAGTTCTTTGCTTCGCGAGTTCTTCAGGTATCCTAGCCAACAATAGGCCGCCAACTCCAATGATCCCCTTGTATTTTCCATCATGGACAACCGGATAATCAGAATCTGGGTATTCGTCAGCTCTCACTAACTCATAACCTGATCTTAATCTTCCAGAGATATTCTTAGTGTCCTGAAACCCTAAGCTCTCTGACCGTATCCATCTGTGCCTGAATCCATCAGGTGCAGGGGGTGCATCTAGAGATGATGGTGGAGTCCACACTTTTGGTCGTTCAGTCTTTGACCGCGTTTGACTCGCACGAGAAGCTTTTATATCGTCTTTTTTCATATGCTTGCCTCCTTCGTGAGTTTTAATTGTTTCGCATATTCTTCGAGTGGCACTCCTAATTTTTTAGCTATTGCTACCTGTGAAGAAGTGAGTCTCACAGTTTGGCGTCCAGGCTTTACGCTTCTTTGAGCTGAAGCGACCAACTGATTGGTGGTCTTGGACGATTGCTCTACATCTCCACCTTTAGCAAATTTATGCGGAAAGTCAACTCTTATTCTTTTATCTATTTCCGTATAATAGTCACTAGATTTAGGATCATATCCTTCTTGCTCAACTAGTTCTCGATGATGTTCAAAAGCAGTAAAAGTCATGGCTCTATCCTTACCAAACCATTCATTTTTAGCCGCCCATGCCTCTGCTTGAGGATCAGGTTGAGGAAGATCCTGTGGAGTTTGTTTCGGTAATTTTCCACCGTCGGAAAGTCGAACAGGTTGTTCCTGTTCTTTTGCTTCCTTGGATTGTTCCAATTTTGCATTTTCAAATGCAAGTGTTGCAATCCGTTTATTAGCTTCAACTTGAGCTTCCGCGTTTCCTGATTCAATGGCAGCGGCCAATTCTTTTTGTGCCGATTCCATTCCAGTTTTAACGTTCTTCTCAAATCGAGTCCAATAGTCAGTATCCATTTTTTTAAATCGAGACTGATCTT
>LUQU01000028.1 GCA_001628005.1 SAR86 cluster bacterium REDSEA-S09_B4 | reverse complement strand
CTGTTGCCCCTCTCCAATCTTGAGTTCCATAGCTTCCAGGTAATTCCATATACTGACGAATTTTTTCTTCTTGATTATATTTATCTATTATCCAATCCATAGCTGTTTGACCTGAAGGATCAACCAGTTCACTTAAACTTTGTCTTGGCTGAAGTATTCCTGCCTTTGTAAATCTATCTTCCCAGTCCTGTCTATAATAGTCCGGCAGAGGTTGTTCTTCATATTTAACATCTGCAAAAGGTGTTGGAAGATCAAAACGTCGTTGATCGATGGGTAGGTCTTCTTTTACAACGCCTATTCCTCTTGGCCCTACACGTTCAGTGATTCTAGGTGGTAGTTCTTTTGCTCCTAAATCTTGCCACCAACGTTTTCCATAAGGTTTTTTATCTGGAAGATACCAGGGTCTTTCTTCTTCAGATGCTAGTTCTGTCGCCTTTTTCTCAGTTAACTGTTTTTGAAACTCAACATTACCAGCTGATGTAGGCGAAATAAGAGCATTTATAGACATTTTATTATCTCCCATCCATGACATAAATTCATTTTCTTTTTGTTCAATACTCTTTTTCATCTTTTCAATAGCCCTCAATCCTGTTGCTGTAGGAGTCGACATACCTTGACTAGCTTCTAGTCCTTGGTACATTCTATCTATTTCTGCCATCATCTCTTGTCCCTCTGCCCATTTTTCTAGAGCAGGTGTATTAATCATTCCCTTCTCTCTCATATCTTCGATTTGAGCTTCTACGGTAGTCCATGGCATTATTCCACCAATCATACTTTCTGACACAGCTTCTTTCCATGGCATGCCTTTTGCAAGACGGTCATAACTAATCAAACCTCCTTCAATCCCAGCGTAAAAAAGCATCGCTTCTGGTCCCAGTAATGCTCTTAAAGAAAAAAATTGTCTTGGGTCGGCCATGCTTTTCATAAAACTGCCAGTCCCTCGCATAATTTTTTGTATAGTGCTTATTTCTTGCGAAGTTGCTTTTGAACCATTCATTATTCGTTTCATACGCTCTTTTCCACACTCGACACCCGCTGCTACCACTGGTCCTGCTCCTTGAAAACCAACACGGCCTCCGGATGCTCCTCCTGGGCAAAGTTTTTTTAATAAATTTCTTAAACTTCCATGTTGTCTTATAATTTCCGCTTTACCTTTTTTGGTTTTAGCTATGTCTTTAAAATAAGATGCAAATCGTTCTGGCTGAGTTTGTTTAACAGTCTTAGCAATTAAATTATTTTTAGCCCCAAGACTGTATTTTACGTCTCCAGGTATAAACTCATCAGATAAAATATTTAACCTCTCAACAATTTTAGCTTTCCGTGTTGATGTAGTTTTAGGATTAGCAAATTCTTTTGTTAGATCTCTTCTTTGATTTCCAAAAGAATAACCTCCTAATTCTGAATTTTGTGCAAAAGTTCTTCCTATCAAGTTATCTATAGCTTGTTTAGCAAATTTTGGATCTTTTAATATCTGAGCTTCTCTGAGGCCAAGCAAATGATCCCCCGAATATTTAAAAACTAAAGGTAATTTATCGGTATTAAAAATTTTTCTTAGTTTTCTTCTATCTGCTTCTAATGCTTTTCTTATATATCCTTTCTCTACACCCGCTAATTTTTCTACAGCGTTTTCTGTAGCTGTTCTCATATTATCCATCATGTTTATTTTTTTCAGATAAGTATCCGCTGTTTTAGGAAAATGATATCTTAAAATTTCTCCACGACTTTTACCTGGTAAAACTGACTCATCAATCTCCCCCATTAATTTTATAGTGTCTTCAGTTAACCAATCGCTCGCTTTAGCTAAAAGTCCACGCCAACCCGTGCCTGTTTTATCTTTAGCCGCCCAACTCATAAAGTCTTTTACATTATTTCTAAGTTTAGGGTTTTTAAGTAAACCACTGTGAAAAACTCTTTTGTAATAAGCTTGTGCATTATCCATAACACGTTCTTGGGCTCCTTTCACAAATTGACCTCTTCTGACCATATCAGGACTATCCATTCCAAAAATTTTAGCATCTCTAAGAATAGGAAGGCCCTTTTCAGTAGTAAGGCCTCTCTTCCAAACACCTGGAGATTGATAAATAGCTTTTTTACTTTCAACTGCCCAATCCTTTGCTAGCTTAGCAATGGCATCATCATAGTTTCCAACTTTAAAATTTTTTGTATTTTTTTCAAACCAATTTTTTGTCCAATTATTAACTTGCTTATCTATTTTTGCTTGAGCTTTTATACTTTTTTGTTGAAGATCTTTGACAACTGTTTGTTGCATTTCTAATCTTTTTTTAGCAAAAGCTTCTCTTTCTTTTACACTATCAAAAAGCTCTGTTTTATACTTTCCAGTCCATCTTGCATTTTTATCTAATGCTTTCGTTTCTAAAGCATATTTATCTTTACTTGGAACATAATATCGAACTTTAGATTTTATTCCTGCTTCTTTAAGATCAGCAAGAGTCATTTTATCTTCTTTCCCATAATGCGTGACACCCGGTTCTACGAGGCCGCCGGGTTTGAAATATTTTCTGGTGTCATAGACTCTTCCTCCTTCCGCTCCCGTTAACGGTCGCTCGGATTGGGGAATGCTTTGGTGCTGGTAAAATTCTTCTGGTGTCAGTTGTCCACCTTCGTACTGATGAATCATGTGTTCTGGAAAACCAAGCGGGTTGCTAGCCACTTGCGTCTCGCCGCCATACAAGCGATTCATTGTGTTGATGTATGAAACTATGCCCATTGGTTTAGCCATACTAAACTCCTAAGATTTTAGCCAGGCCGCCTTTGGTATAACTCACTCTGCCGCCTTCGGCCCAATCTGTTTGTCCATGTTTTTTAGCTTTTTTAGTGCGTTTTGCTTTTCTAATCACTGCTTCAATTTTAGCTAAAGCTGTAGCAGGTAGATCTACTTTTGCTTTTTCTGCAAGTTCTTCAGACACTAAAAGATCATCTCCATATTTCATCTTTAAGTTTTTTTCTGCAAATTCTTGTGC
>LUQU01000027.1 GCA_001628005.1 SAR86 cluster bacterium REDSEA-S09_B4 | reverse complement strand
ATCCAGATCTCCGTAAACATTGTCTCCCATAAAGAAGAAGTCATTAAGATTTTCCTTTTCGACGGCTTTCCATATAGGTTGTGGTCTTGCTTCGTCTATACAGGATCCGAATCCGATCTTTAATGATTCAGTATTGTCTTCAGCTAAACTTAATGAACTTAAGATCAGTGGTAAGGTTAAATACAGAATTTTAATATAGGATTTCTTCATATCAGCACCATACTAAGAATAACTGGATGAAAGTAAAGGTAAGCAATCTACCGGGTAAAACTTTAAGTTGATAGGATATAGACATGAAGAATAAGAGATATTTACTTTTGGGCCTGATTTGTTTTTTATTGATGGGGTCTTGTGCATCATTAACAGAATATCCAGTAACTAGAAAAGTTTCTCAAATTGACTTGTTGCACGGTGTAGAAGTTGAGGATCCTTATCGCTGGTTAGAAGATTTTACTAGCGAAGAAGTCGAGGCATGGGTTGGATTGCAAAATAATTTAAGTCAGAGGTATTTAACTAAGAATAAATACAGAAAAAAGATAAAAGAAAATCTTGAATCCATTTGGGTTAGTAACTCAAAAAGCATACCTCAAATAAGAGGAAGTAATATTTTTTATTTTTTTAACGAAGGCAGTTGGCAACAAAGTAAATTGTTAAAACAAGAGTGTGATACATGCTTATCAGAAGTAGTAATTGACCCCAACAAGTTTTCTACAGACGGCACTGTGTCTTTATCAAACTTAAGTATTAGTCCTAATGGAAAATTTATAGCCTATTCAATTTCCGACGGAGGATCAGACTGGAAAACTTGGAAAGTATTAGAAGTCGATTCTAATCAAGTACTGGAAGACACTATCAAATGGACTAAATTTTCTTCTGGCTCTTGGGAGTCAGATAGCTCAGGATTTTATTACCAAAAATACCCTGAGCCAAAAGAAGTAGCACTTTCAGAGATCAATAAGAGCCCTAAACTTTATTTTCATAAAATAGGAACTTCACAACAAGAAGACTTATTAGTCTACGATCGGCCAGAAAAGCCAAACTGGTCTTGGAATATTGAAGTAAGTGAAGATGGAAAATATAGAATTTTATATGTGGGTGAAGGAACTAATGAAAGCAACAGGCTCTATATTCAATTCGATCAAGACCAGTCATTTGTTCCTGTCATAGCAGAGTTAGAAGCCACTTACATTTTTTTAGGCAATAAGGGAAGTGATCTTTGGTTTTTTACAAATAAGGATGCACCAAACGGAAAAATCGTTAAATTAGAGGTTAATAAAAATGAATCTTTCTTATGGGAAGATGTGATAAATGAAACAACTCTTCCGATATCAGGATTTAACTTAATCAATAATAAGTTTGTAATTAAATACCTTAAGGATTCGCAATCTAAGGTTAGTTTTTTTAATCTAGAAGGCAAGTTTATATCAGGTTTAGATTTACCTTCGAAAGGTTCCGTCTCCGGTTTTAACGGGAAGATAAGTGATAGATACACTTACTTTAGTTTTACCAATTACGTAACGCCAACAAAGATTTATAAAATGGACGTGGAAACTCTAATTTTTGAGGAGTACTGGAACGAATCCTTACCAAATTTTAATTCGTCAGATTTCTTTACTGAACTAAGATTCTTTGATTCAAAAGATGGAACCAAAATACCTCTGCATGTTACTTACAAAAAAGATATACAAGTTAAAGCAGATACCCCCGTTCTGCTTTATGGTTATGGCGGATTTAATATATCCATATTGCCCAGTTTTAGTAAAACCTATTTAGCCTGGATGAACCAAGGTGGTGTTGTTGCTGTTGCCAATCTTAGAGGCGGCTCTGAATACGGCGATGCTTGGCATGAAGCTGGCATGTTATTAAATAAACAGAATGTTTTTGATGACTTTGCTTATGCAGCTAAATTTTTGCATTCCAAAAATATAGGAAGCAGTAAGTCCACAGTTATAGTAGGCAGATCAAACGGAGGCTTGTTGGTAGGCACAACCATGCTTCAAAATCCTTCTTTGTTTGCCGTAACTATTCCTCAAGTAGGGGTTATGGACATGCTGAGATTTAGTAAATTTACAATAGGTTGGGCCTGGGAGAGCGATTATGGTTCCGTTGATGATAGGGAAGAGTTCTTTAACCTTCTCGCGTACTCTCCTTATCATAATATCGAGGCAGGGGTTTGTTATCCACCTACCTTAATTACAACAGCAAGTAGAGATGATCGAGTGGTTCCTTCTCACTCATTTAAATTTGCTGCAAGACTACAAGAACTCCAAGGGTGTGATAACCCAGTGTTGCTAAGAGTTGAAACTAGAGCCGGTCACGGTTCTGGTACTCCAAGAAACAAGCGAATTGAGGAGATAGCAGATATATATGGGTATGCTTTGTCTGTTATTAAAGGAGGAGTAGATTGAGTTCATTGTCTTGAAAATGCTACTATTTAAGAAATTATTTAAAAATGTCTAAAGCCATAGAAAAACCAGATGAAACTTTAAGTACTGTTCAACCTTTTGAGTTCTCTAAAGAATTTACTAAACAACTTAAAGATTTAGACCTACTTAAGACGGTAGAGCATATAAAAGAACGTGGCTACGCCGTGATGGATGCTGATGTCTCCGAAGAATTTAATAATAAATTAAGGGAAACCTGCATCAAATTGGCCCAGGAAACGGAAGGTGGTGCTAAAGGTTATTCTGCTGCCATCTTATTAGGACGAGATCCTATCTTTGAGGAAGTTGTTTTAAATCCTAGAATCCAAGCAATGGTAGAGGTTATGTGTGGAAAAGGGGCTCTATTGTCACAATTAATTGCAAGTATTAGGCCTAAAGGCGCTCCAGAGAGATATTTACTCTTTGCTGGACTTGTGATGAGTACACGGAAGAGGGTGGTTGTACTAAGGTTATACCAAAATCCCATTTAAAGAGAAGACACCCCTTACCAGAAGAGATAGCAGCACAGAAAGGAGCCATTCCAGTAGAGTGCCCACCAGGTTCATTAGTCATGTGGGACGGTTCAATTTGGCACAGCAATTATCCTAGAAACATTAAAGGTGAAAGAGTTGTTATACATATAACGTTCAGCCGATTGGCTTTAAGGACTGTGGAGTGCTACGACCACTTGGATGAAAAGTGGCTTGAAGGAAAACCTGAGGAGCTGGCGATAATGTTAGGCAGAGATGATTTCTTGGGTCACAAAGACTTTTCTAAAGGCGGAGCAGGAGGAGAAGTTGAAAAACTGGTTAAAACCTTTACCAGGGCTAGAAGCTAAAAAGTGAATAGACCTTCTGATCAACTAGATTGGTTGGATCAAGTTTCTGAAGATATTATTGATCAAGACATCGAAATAGTTGATCCGCATCACCATCTTTGGCCAGGCATTCCTCGCACGGACGGAGTTTCTGCAGACAATCATTATCTATTAGAAGATTTATGGAATGATACTCAATCTGGTCATAAGGTTCTCAAGACGGTTTTTGTAGAGTGTGGTCAGGGTTACTATGAATCCGGCTCTGAAGCGATGAAACCAGTAGGTGAAACCAAGTTTGTTGTTCAGGTTTCTGAAGAAGCCAAACAAGATACCTCCAAAGCACAAATTGAAGGCATAGTAGGGCATGCAGATATGATGTTAGGAG
>LUQU01000026.1 GCA_001628005.1 SAR86 cluster bacterium REDSEA-S09_B4 | reverse complement strand
TTTGGAGGAATATACTAAACGTGCTATTAAAGGGTGGAAAGGTCTTTTTGTTAAGGATTTGCCACAACTTCTTCCGATTGACTTAACAAATGCTGATCCCACTGAAGAGATTCACTATAATGAGGTAGAGGCTTTAGAGTTAATCAAAAATTCTACTGTTTTTGATCAATTTATTACTGATTCTATGCAAGACTATGAAAAGTTTACGATTGAAAAGAAAGAGCAAGAAATAAAAAACTTAAAGACTTCCTCCGCTACTCCTTAGAAGGTGGAGGGGTTGATAAAGAAAAATACTTTCAAATTCATGATCAAATGGGATTACCTATCGATGAAAAGGAGGTTCCGTTAGATATGCAAGATTTAAGTTATAATTGTCAACAAGCTCTGTTTCTTTTTAATGTATTACCTGATAAAGTTGAAGGAATGAACGGTGTTTGGTTAGGTAAAGAGTATGCAGGTTTAATGGATATTATGAATATTTATAGCATATCTGATAGGTCTGAGGTAATGGATTTTTTGATTGTATGTGTAGGAGAAGCTTCAAAAGTTTACGAAAAACAACGTAAGTTAGAACAGAAAAAAATAGAAAGTCAATCTAAAATAAGGAAGTAAAATGGCCGATATAGTTAGCAAAATTAAAATGCTATTTGAGTCTAAAGGCGCTAAACAAGCTGCGGGAGACATTAGTAAAGTTGGAGCGGCTCAGACTGATTTAACTAAAAAACAAGGTTTATCAGCTAGAGCAACTACGCGCCAGGCGAATGCTTCAGCCAATGTTAGTCGTCAGTTTTCGGCCCAAGCTTCTGGATTAGGAGGGTTAGTATCTGCGTACGCGGGAGCGGCAGCTAACATTTTTGCTATTACTATGGCTTTTAATGCTTTAGAAAGAGCAGCACGAGTTGAGGCCACTATTCAAGGGGTACAAACTTTAGCTGCCAGCGTGGGTGAAAACGGAGATAAAGTTATCGCAAAAATTCAACAAATTACGCAAGGTCAAGTATCAATGGGGGAGGCTGCAAGTGCTGCTGCATTGGCTTTATCAGCAGGAATGGATTTGACGCAAATAGCAGGACTTACGGAAGTGGCTACTAAAGCTTCAAAAGCTTTAGGGAGGGATTTAACGGATGCTATGAACAGAGTATTTAAAGGTGCCGCGAAGGTTGAGCCGGAACTGTTAGACGAATTAGGAATTATTGTTAGGGTGGATGCCGCCGTTCAAAAATATGCTGAGTCTCTTAACAAAACCGCTTCTAGCTTGACGGCTTTCGAGAGAACTCAGGCTTTTACTAACGATATTATTGGTCAAGGTTCAAGTAAATATGCCGATATTGATTTAGCTTCACAAACTAGTATTAAAAGTTTTGAGCAATTATCTGCATCAGTTGCCGATATTGCTACCCAATTAGGAGGACTCCTTGCTGGAGCTTTGGGTCCGGTTGTAGAATTTTTAACAGGTAATTTCTTAAATACTTTATCATTGGTCGGGCTTTTGGGGGTAACGGTTTTTTCTAAACTTGGTTCAGTATCTAAGGATGCCTTAGGTAAAGTGGCTACCTCAGCAGAAAATGCCGGTAAGAGTGTGACTAATTTCTTAGGGAAAAAGGGAGCAGCAAAAGGGGCTCTTGAGTTACAAAAGAAGTTAAAAGGTGTGAAGTTTGCTGGTAAAGGTTCTGCTTTGGGATTAAAGTCGATGAGTCGAGAAGCTAGAAATAACACTATTAGCTTATTAAAGCTAGCTCAATCTGGTAAAATTACCGCTCAACAAATAAGAGAATTAAATATAGCATTAAAAGGAAACGTGCTTGAAGGTTCTAAGTTAACCGCTACGGCAAATGCATCAGCTGCTGCTGTTTCTAAGTTAGGTTGGGGAGTCTATATCATCGTTTTTCGCCAATTGGCGAAAAGAAATGGAGAATACTAAGAAAGTAGCCGAAACTACAAAAGAAATACTAGGCCTTACAGATTTATATGAGGAGCAGAAAACGTATTTTGATTATGGCAACTTCCATCCACGGCAGCTGAAAGAAGAAGCTAAAGATGTGCTTCCTTTTGTAGATGCGGCGGTGAAGGAGGGCGGTTTAACTTCCAAAATCATTGCTGCGGTATTTGCTGATGGATTCAAAGAGGGATTAAAAGAGAATAGCCAAGCACTACTTAGATTTTCTGATGAAGCGAAAAAAAGTATGGAAAAATTAGGTAAGGAAACTGGTCTGGAAGGGTTGGCGGCAGTTGCTGAGCTGTCAATACCCTTGGAAGATGTTAATAAACAAACACCTGAAACAATAGGAAATCTTACTCAGCTCGTGACAGCTGTGGATAAGTATCAGGAGATGCTGAATGCCGGGAGTATATCAATTGAGACTTTTGATAAAAAAACGAACACTCTAACGAAGCTTACAAAGAGGTTACGCGAGGAAATAGATGTTACAAGTGATAGCGGTAAAGACCTTTTGAATTTTGTTAGCAATCTTGCAGAAAATCTGGAGAAGGCTAATCTAAAAATTAGGGCTACAGCGAGTGTGTTTGGTCAATTGAAAAAATCAATTGATATAACTCCGTTACCTACTTTTACTAAATTTGTCGATGGTACGGGAAAAATAGCTACTACTGCTCGGGAATTAAAAGAGTCAGAACTTAGAAAAGTTGGTATGTTGTTAGGTCAGTTAGGTGATCCAGCAGGTGATTCAGCAGGGGATAGACAACGCAGATCTGAATTAGAGCAGCAGATAGCTGTTCAGTATCCGATGTTGGTAAAAGAAATTGATAAAATGGAAAAAAAGATAGTTTCAGTGACTCGCCAGTACGAGAAGCAAAACAAATTGTTGGGTATTCAAGGACAGAGATTAAGAGCTCAAAATGAATTAAAACGCATTCAGCAAGAGCGACGGGAAGAAGAAGCTCGTTTTAAAATGGCGGAAGCACTACAAAAAAGTGCAAGAAGGCTGCAAAAAGAGATGCTATCTCTAAAGAAAGCAGAGTTAGCTGTTACGAAGGCTATTAGTGACGCAAACATTAAAGAATTAGAGCATAATCAAAAATTACTAAAGATTGACTATGAGAGAGAAGAGATAGATATAAAAAGAAGTAACAGAGCATTACGTGATGCTAATACCTTAGCAGAAAAACTTGCTGGTGTGACTCCTGATTTGTTTACTACTGAGGAAAAGCAACAGTTTAAAGTGGAAGATTTGAAAATTGGTGTGAAAGAGGCTCAAGAATTGTTGGTGGCTAGAAAAGCTTTTGAACAAAAATTCATTGATAATCAGACAAAAATTAATAACGAAAAAAAGAAGTTAATAGCCTTACAATATAGTAATGAAAGACAGTTATTAATTCTACAAAAGGAAATGTCCGGGGAGCGAAAAAGTAACTTAGTGAAGGAATTAGAATTAGCAAAAAAAGAAACAGGAGATGATGGGCGAATAGCAAAAGAATTTGAACAAAGAAAAAAAATTGCAGAGAATACACAGTCCGCGGCGGAGATTAATGCAGAGGCTGCTAAAGAAAATCGTGAAACCGCTTTAACAGAGATGGCGTCAAATGCTCAATTTACTTTGGATATGAGCTTTATTCTTGAAAATCATCCCAAGGCTTTAGCCGGTGTGTTGAATCTTCATGTAAAGGATCTTGCAAAAACAATGGGTGTGAAGGATTCGTTTGAGATATGGCGAAAAGAGTCAAAACCAGCTGAGGAAGCAACCAAAACTCTGCGAAGGAGAGCTAAAGATAATCAGAGAAAGATTGAAGAATTAAGGAAGACAAGTACAGCTATGTATGACAAACAAATACAACAAGCAAAAGATACTTTTAATTCTACCGTGAAGCAACTTACAGCAGAAGAAACATTAAGAATAGATCAAGCAAAAAATAATATAGAGATATTAAAGAATGAAATAGAGACAGAAAAGAAAAAGAGGGAAATTCTTGACAAAAACATTGAGCTTAGTAAGGAAATCTCAAAAGCTGAAGTAGTTGCTTTGACAAGCGAACTTGAATTAAAGAAAAAAGCTTCTGAGGATAATATAAAGAGTGCAGAAGATGCATTGGTAGCGGCACAAAATGCTCTTGCTACACAAAAACAGTTAAACAGTGTTATAAATGATAAGTTTACAAACATAGTAAATGATATCGTTCGAAAATTATCTGATCGTGTTGGTAATGCTTTGCGTGATTTAAATACTGCTATTATGG
>LUQU01000025.1:844-2728 GCA_001628005.1 SAR86 cluster bacterium REDSEA-S09_B4 | reverse complement strand
CTTAATTCTTGAGCAACAATGTTTTCATCCCAGACTCCAAGCTTAACAAGTTTTTCTACATATTTTGTAAACTCTACTTCATCAATAGCGCCACCTTTACCTGCTTTGAAAATATCTTTCATTACCATTCTCATTGCATCAATAACACTTGCGTTGTGGCCAACATGTCCATTCCATAGTGCAAAGAATGATGCTGAAGTTACGTTACGAACTTGTGTCTGTGGTGAGTATAAAGTTTTACCAGCTTGAACTGCAACTTTAAACTGAAGAAGTTGTCTGAACACTGGTATTCTAGCAAGGTTATCCAGAGGTGCTCCTTGTACTAGTAATGCTTGTTTTATTTCAGGAGATGTCCATAGATTTTCTAGCGTGCTTTTCATGCCTCCTAGTCTGTCAAGATCTGTTGCTTTTATTTGTTGCGCGTTTACAAATCTTGGTTTAGCTTCTGCAGCTGTTCTATATAGCCAGCCATTCTTTAAACCTATGGCTGCAATTCTATCAAAGCCCATCTTCTTGGCATTAGCAGCGATGGCATCAGATACTGTAAATAAAACTTGAGATTTTAAATCTTTTTCTTGACCTAGTAATTTTCGAATAGCTTGAGGAAGTTCTTCTCCTGTTTTAAGAAATTTAAACTTATCCATTCTTAATAAGTTTTCATCACTTCCAATCTTTTGTAAAATTTTAACAGGATTGACTCCACCCGTTCTTCCAGCTGCTAAAATATCATTGACAATATCGTCTGCATATTTTTCAATAGCATTTTTTCTTCCGTAAGTTGACAAAGCAGCTTCTCTTAGATCTCTATTTTTGCTGACTACATTTTCAGCAATCCAATCTCTCGCATTTTTTCTAATAGTTTCATCAGGAATGTATTTAGGATTAGTGAATATTGCAAAAGACTTAACAATGTAGTTATCTATTTTACTAGTAAGTGCTTTTCTTAAATCTTTTAACACGGCATCTTTTGTACCTTGTGGTAAATTATTACCAAATTCTTTTAAAATTTTATTAATATCATTTTTTAATTCAAAAGCAGCGGGTCTAAGATTTTTTTCAACTGCCCCTAGTTTTGATCTTCCCTCTAGAAAATCTACCACATCATCCAGCAACATTTTTTCATATGATTTAGAAGTATGATTAGTATTATGTCTTTGCTCATATTTTTTAGCCAAACCATAAGCACGCTTTTCTAAACCTTCTAAAAGTTTATCTATTTTTCTAGCTCTTCCTTTTATATGTAATATTACTTGCTCTGAAACTCCTTCAATATCTTTAGGTGTTTTACCAAAAGATCTAAACCAGGATAAAATATTATCAACTCTTTTTAAACTTCTTTCAGATCTGCTAGGACTTGTTGTTTGAAACAATCTCCATTGGTCAAAAGGTGGTAATCCTTTTACACCTAATTTTTGTGTCAGTGGAGATACAATTTTCTTTACAGTATTGCCTGTGGACTTACTTAAACTTTTTACAATTTGAGAATGAAGTGGTTTATCTAATGTAGATAATAAATAAGCTGTTCCTTTAAAACCTGCTCCAGCAGCATTGAAACTCATTCTAACAAGCGGTTCACCAACAGGTCTTGCTCCATATTTATAAACTTGTTGTACAGCTTTACCAACTAAAGGAAACATTCCCCCAATGATTGCTCCTTCTGCGCCATATCTAACTCTATTCATAAACATAGCTGCTGCTTTTTTTCTGCCTGATAATTTAGAAGTATCTTTTGGTTGTACAAATAAAGTAGGTATTCTTCTTTTATCAGGTGATGCAATAAAATCTGTTGCACCTACAACTCCTATTCCTACTCCTACTCTTTGAGCTACCTTAGATGCTTTGCTTGTAAATCTTTTTTCAATAGCGTTTTTAACTTTTTGAAGT
>LUQU01000025.1:0-827 GCA_001628005.1 SAR86 cluster bacterium REDSEA-S09_B4 | reverse complement strand
ATCCCCTCTCCATGTTTCAGGTTCATCGGGCTTTTGTTTTGCCATCATCTTTTGAAAATCATCTGCAAAATTTGTATTAGCTAAGAAATCTGTTCCCATAAACAATAGTTCACCAATACTGGTACCTAGTTCATGAGCTCCTGTTTCTACTCCTTTAGCAAGTTCATCAAAGCCATCGATGTAATCTCTTTCACTTATCTTTCCTTCCCTCATAATCTTAACGGGATCTTTTTTATTTGTAGCTGCCATTGCAGCTCTTAAACTTGGGTTTAAAACCAATGAAAGATTAAACATTCCTTCATTGTCTTTTAAAAAATTCCAACGAACAGGTTTCTTTTGCCTTACATCATAAGTCTCTAGTCCTTTGATGAATGCTTTTTGATATTCGTCGAGTGTTGAAATAGGTTCTTCTTTTTTCTTCTTTGGATAAACTCTAAAAGGACCTCTAACTTTAGATAGTTCTTTATTGTAACTAGCCATTTTAGCCCTCCGATGGTAAGACTAAGTTGACACCGTATTTTTTATTGAAAATATTTATATCTTGTTCTGTTTGCATCATAGCAAAGTCTTCTAATGCCTCTGCACTGTTAACAAGAAGTCTTACTATGTCATCGCTTACTTCTTGTGGTAATCTTGCTCTTAATTCTTCATAAGTAATTCCAGCCATGTCTTCTGGTGCTGGTCCCTGATCCGTGGGCCCTGCTGCAGGCATCACGTCTCCACCCATTTGATAATCGACTCTACCACCTTTTGCACCTGTATAACGCAGTTCGCTTACTTGTCTTCTAAATTCTATGAAACTATCTATAATTAATTGTGGATCATCT
>LUQU01000024.1:852-3321 GCA_001628005.1 SAR86 cluster bacterium REDSEA-S09_B4 | reverse complement strand
CTTTTTTCAATGCATCACGAAAATACTCCAGAGTCAGTAGCTGAAGGCTGGATTAAAGCTGGTCATACTGGAAAACAAGAAGCCATAGATTTTGTAACTAAACATATGGCAACAGATGGGGTTAACGTACCAGGCAGGTATGTGGGTTTTGGTTTTATGTATAACCCAAATGCTGAACCAGGCACCATGGTGGTTACAGGAATCATGCCTGATAGCCCTGCTTCGAAAGTCTTAAAAGTAGGAGATAGCTTTCTTTCTGTAAATAATGTCAGAGTTAATGAACGTAACATGGATAAACTTAACTTCAGAGGAAAACCAGGTGAAGAAGTTAAAGCAGTGATACTAAGAGACGGTAAAAGACAAAATATTAGTGTTGCCAGGGGAGTGATATCAACAACCTACAATAAAGAACAGGTTCTAAGGAATATGAACACTGCTTTGGCAGAAAATTGGAAACCTGATGAAGCTAATATTGTTGAAGTTATAAGTAAAGATAACATTGTGTACGTTTTACACTGGGCGAAAGATACAGATGACAACTCAGGTCTACCCTATGAAGCCTATACAGTTACTAGATTTGTTTTTATTTGTGCTTGAGCAACAAGGGTACGAAATTTCAAGATAGATAAGTTACTTTAAACACCATAAAGAAAGGCTCTTAGGGAATGGCTGAATCTAAAGTTATAGAGAGGATAAACGCTCCAGTAGAGCTTGTTTGGTCAAAAATAGGTAACTTTGCTGGTCTTAAAGCAGGAGCAGGTATTGAATCTGTCGAATACAAAGGAGAGGGAGTGGGAATGCCCAGATCCATTCACTTATCAGTTGGAACTGTGATAGAAAGACTAGACCATTATGACCCTGAAGCAAAGTATTACGGTTACTCCATAATCAACGAAGATAGTCCTCTACCTTTTTTAAATTATTCAGCGACTGTACAACTTCTTGAAAATGAAGACAACACTACTACTGTGGAATGGACAGGAACATTTGAGCCCAGAGGCATTGAAGAATCACAAGCTAAAACACTGGCTTATAACATGTATACCAATGCTATCAATGGAACAAGATTGGAGCTGGAATCTGATTAATTTTTTTTAAAACTGGAATGATAATTACGTGGGACGAGTTATAAATAAAGTAGCCATAATTACAGGAGCTGCTTCTGGTTTAGGTAGAGCAGACGCTATAAAGCTATCAGATGAAGGGGCCAAATTGGTATTAACAGACATTAATGTTCAAGAAGGTAAGTTAGTTGCTAATGAATGTAAAAATGAAGCTTTGTTTTTTGAACAAGACGTTAGACAAGAAAACTCATGGCCAGACTTAATAAAAACTACCGTATCAGAGTTTGGTAAATTGGATGTTCTTGTTAACAATGCTGGGATAGCTCCTATAGGAAATATAGAATCTACGACCACTGATCAATGGCATGATATTTTAAAAGTTAATCTTGATAGTGTTTTTTTTGGATGTCGCGCTGCTATTCCAGAAATGTCAAAATCTGGCGGGGGTTCCATAATTAACATGTCATCCACTACTGCTTTAGTTGGCTTATCTCCATATCTTGCTTACTCAGCCGCAAAAGGTGGAATTCGATCCATGACCAAATCGATTGCCATGTACTGTCTAGAACAGAAAAACAACATTCGTTGTAACTCGATACACCCCGGAAGTATATTTACTCCCATGGTAGATAATGCCCTTCAGGCCCTTGCAGACATTAAGCTAATGGAGCAAGACGACCCTGAAGCAACGCGCAAAGCCATGGGTATTGGAGAAACCTCTGACGTTGCAAATTTGGTCTTGTTTCTAGCTTCCGACGAGTCTAAACACATCAATGGAGCGGAATTAGTGATAGACAATGGTGCTACTGCAGGAGACGTATCTGGATGAATGTAAAAGGGTTAGTTCATGTGAATATTAACTGCAGTGATTTTGATCGATCAGTGGAATTTTATGAGCGATTAGGGTTCCAAAAAGTTTTTGAAGTTCCTGCTAAAAATACGAAAGAAGTGGCAGCAGCTGTAGGCATGCCACCCTACACAGTCAAGGGCGCTTTGTTAATGCTTTTAAACTCAGAAACTCCTTTTATGATTGACCTACTCGAATGGCAAGATCCTTCAGATAATAACCCACCTTATCCGCACCTATATCATTTAGGTATAGCGAGGATTGCTTTAGCCACAGATGACCTGGATTCGGATGTAGCTTTTCTTAAATCGCAGGGGGTTGAGTTCATTTCAGAACCAGCTACTGTTAAATTAAAGGGTCAGCCTGAAACACGTTTTGTTTGTTTTAAGGATCCTGATGGTACTGTCCTTGAATTAGTAGAATAGATTACCTTACTTTCTTAAGACATTTAGGATAGAAATTCTTTGAATAGTTTTTCTTAAAAGTATTAGAATTACTTATGGCTAGGAACTTACCTTTATTTTTAGATGGGGAATTTGTAGATAGTAAATCTAAAAA
>LUQU01000024.1:0-818 GCA_001628005.1 SAR86 cluster bacterium REDSEA-S09_B4 | reverse complement strand
AGTTACACGCAACCGTTAGGGGTTTGTGCAGGTATTACTCCTTTTAATTTTCCGGCCATGATTCCCTTATGGATGTTCCCTTTGGCAATAGCTTGCGGTAATACTTTTATATTAAAGCCAAGTGAACAGGACCCAATGACGCCAAACCGATTGGCTGAGTTATTTGTTGAAGCAGGTGCCCCTAAGGGAATTCTACAAGTAATACATGGTGATAAAGAACAGGTGGATCAAATATTGACTCATCCTGAGATCAAAGCAATTTCTTTTGTGGGTTCAGTACCAGTTGGACAGCATGTTTATAAGACTGGAACAGAAAACTTAAAAAGAGTTCAAGCTTTTGCAGGAGCCAAAAACCATATGGTAGTTTTACCTGATGCAGACAAAAAAAGAACTGTAGAAAATTTAGTTGGAGCTTCAGTCGGCGCTGCGGGACAAAGATGCATGGCTATTAGTGTGGCAATTTTTGTGGGGCAATCTAAAGATTGGATTGAAGATCTTAAAGAGGAGATGAAAAAAGTAGTACCTGGACCTTGGGATTCACCCACTTCAGGTTTTGGACCTCTTATTAGTAAGGCTGCTAAGGAAAGAGTCTTGTCTTTAATTGAAACTGGTAAATCAGAGGCTAACTGTATTCTTGATGGAAGTGATTATGAAGTTAAAGAATTCCCAGATGGAAACTGGATAGGTCCAACTCTTTTTACTGATGTGCCCACAGAATCATCAATTTATAAAACTGAAATTTTTGGACCCGTCTTATTAACCATGAATGTGGATACCCTTGAGGAAGCTATAAGTCTGGTTAACTCCAATCCTTATGG
>LUQU01000023.1 GCA_001628005.1 SAR86 cluster bacterium REDSEA-S09_B4 | reverse complement strand
GGAATCATTGATCAAGATGAACTTGCTGATGAGAAAAAAGCTAAACAATGGATGAAAAGAAATCAAAGTAAGATTGGTCAAGTTTTCTATGATATTAACACAGGACAAATTAAAAGATTAATTCTACAACCAGGAACTAACACACCAGGTTTTGAAGTCATCGACCCAGCAACTTTAACAGGTGCCATGGCAGCTGATACAGCTACACAAGTACAAGAACAGAAGGTAGTATCAACAGGACTTTCTGATGCACAAGCTGAAACAGAAGCAGCAAAAAGAGGATTAACATTAATCACAAGACCGGATAATGCTCCAAGAGGATGGCGATCCCAACAAAAAAGATTAGATCCAAATTCAATAACTAAAGCAGAGCTTGAAGAACTCATAAGAGAAGAGGAATTTTCAGCGGCAACAGAACACCTTCGTACTGGTAAAACTAGAGTTAGATAGGAGTTAAATGGCAGAATTTATTCCATTACTTCCAGCCGAAGAGCAAAATGAAGTAAGCTGGTACAAAGCTGGCGCTGCAGGAATAGCCTCAGGTATTCTTAAAGTTCCGGAAGGAATTGTATCACTCGCAGCGGAACTCATTGATCTCGGTATGGATACCGACAAAGCAGCTGAGGTTGAAAGATTCTTTGATAAACTTAATCCCTTTGAAGAAGTCGCAGAAGAAAGAGCTATTGGTAAAATAACTGAAGCTCTTGTATCGATTGGTGTACCTGGAGGTATAGGATTTAAATTAGGATCAGCAGCTATTAAAGCTAAGAAAGCAGGAAACTATGCAAGTCTCGGTAGCAAGAAAGTTATGCAGGCAACTACAAAAGCTAAACGATTAAATGATCGAGCAGGTTTTAAAAGATTCGCTGCAGGAGTCGCAGGGGGTGCAGCCGGTGAAACGCTTGTGGCTGACGTTGAAGACATCGGAAGTTTTGGAGATTTCTTTGAAGGCTCTCCAACAGAAATGGATCGAGCGGACTATCTAACCGGACAAGAAGATGCCACTCGTAAATTAATGAACAGACTTAAATTTGCATCTGAATCTATTTTAATTACACCTTTTGTTTTTGGTGTTGGAAAAAGTGCAAAAGCTCTAGCTAAACATGGTCAGGAATTAGCTTATAGTAATAGCCAATGGTATAGAGCTCTCAATAAATATATTGGCGCTCCTTTAAGACCCAGAGGAGATCTACCTCAGGAAGCATTTGACGCTGAGATGGTCAAGCAAGGATTAAAAGCAAGAGATACGCACAGAGCAAAAGAAATCGTAGCTAACATTACTAAAGAAGTAAATAAAATTTTTCCTGAGACACAAACGATGATGGATAAATCTTCTCGAGCCGAGAAAGATAAATTCCTAACTCAGTTAAATGACATTATGTTTGAAGGAGATTTAAGAAAACCGATCAGTGGTAAAAAAATTGACAACTTGGTTGATGGTTTAAAAAATAAAAAAATAGGGGAAGCCCAAAGGCAAAAGATTGTCGTTGGACTCAATAATTTCAGAGGATACGAGCCAACTGATGAAGCTTATACTAACGCAGTTAATTTATTCAGGAGACTTTTATCTAAAAAAGATAAATTTAAAAAACAAGCTTACAATCCAAATAGTACTCAATATTTACAAGAATCACGAGACATTGTTGATGATATTATTAATCAGCTATCCAGAAAAAGAAAGCCAGGAACTCTTCCTGATATTGCTTACACAAGCAAAACCATGGGTGGAGAACGAATAATAAAATCTTTTGAGAAAGCAGCAGGTCGAGGTAGTAAAATATTCAGAGAACTGGCGGGAGAAATTCAAGATCCAAGATACTCTATCTTCAATGCCATAACCAATCTATCTGCAGTTGCAAGACTAGCAGGTTGGCTGGATGATGTTGCAGCTAAAAACCAAGCTGTACAAGACGCAGGCGGCAGAGGATTCTTCTGGGCAAGTTAATTCACCGCAAACTGGAATTCAAATTGTTAAAATGGATGATGTTATTAGAGAAATACCGGGTGGAACTAAACTTGTTAATCCGTTAGCCGGTAAATATACAACCAGAGAAATAGCAGACGGTATTAGACGTGCCAATGAAATTCCAAGTTCCTGGATGAAATGGGTAAGAGGCGAGGACACAGAAGGTGCTTTAAAAGCAGCAAGTATGGCCTATAGAACTTTATTAATATTTCCAAAAGCTGTATCTCAAATTTCAAAAACCGTCCTATCCATACCTACTCACTTAAGAAACTTCTTTAGTGCAGGTGCCTTTGCCGGTGCCAATGGTATTTTATTTGAAGGACTTACAAATCCAAAATTATTAGGCAACGCTTTTAAAGAAGGAATAGATATATCCAGTTTAATGAAACTTTCACCAAGCCATCCAAAAGCTCAAGCAGCTTACAGAGAATTATTAGAACTCGGCGTAGTAAACTCTCAGGTTCAAATCGGGGATTTAAAAAATCTTTTAAGAGATATTAAGTTTGGAGATCAAGCTACGGTTACCGACTCTATTTTGAGACCCATGATGTCTAAGTTTAAAAAATTATTAGAATTTGCGCAAGGTAAATACGTAGCTGAAGATGACGCCTGGAAAATAACGAATTATGTTGTTGAGTTAGCTCGATTAAAAAGAGCAGCGGCTAAACAAGGAATAAAATTATCGCCCGAAGCTATTCAAGGATTTAAAAGAGAAGCAGCAAACATTGTTAAGAACACGGTTCCTAATTATGCGTTCGTTGGATCAGCTGTAAAAGCAGCAAGAACATGGCCGGTTGGTAACTTCATGTCGTTTCCATCTGAAATTATTAGAACAACAACTAACATTGCTGAACAAGGACTTAAAGAAGTTAGACATTCTAGACCAACAAGAGGCAGCAACATTTCTCCGGTTGTTTGGGAGATAGGAAAAGGATTCGTTAAGAATGATTCTATTGCAAGAGGCACCTATCGTACAGGAATAACAAGACTATCAGGCATGGCTACAACCTTGACTGTAGTACCAACAGCAGTCGTAGAAGGAGCCAAAGCTTTATACGATGTTACAGAAGATGAAATCAACGCACTAAGACAATTCGTTCCTGACTGGTCCAAAAATTCCACACTTGTTCCTTTAAGAGATGACGATGGAAATTTAAGATACATCGATTTCAGTCATAGTAATGCCTACGATGTTATTAGCAGACCTTTTAGAACTTTAATGTTGAATGTTATGGAAGGTCAACAGGATGATAAGACTCTTCTTAATGGTTTTTTAAATGGAGTCTATGAAGCGAGCGGCGAGATTATGAATCCATTTATATCAGAATCCATTTGGACAGAAGCCATAGCAGATGTCGTTGCAAGAGGAGGACGAACAAGCGAAGGAAAATTATTATACACAGATGAAACTGCCATAGGAGATAAGTTAGCCATTGGAACAATGCATTTAACAAAAGCACTGGCACCTTCATTCAAACAATACCAAAGATTAGGTCAAGCATCGTTTGGTGTTCCAGATAAAACAGGAGAATTTTTAGAAATAGGCCCCGAGCTAGCTGGAATGATGGGCCTTAGACCCATTAAAGTAGATCCATTAAAATCGATGGGCTTTAAAATTTCTGAGTACCAAGGTGGTATTCGTAATGCTAGAAGAGAATTTACTGGAGGAGCATTTGGTATTTTAAAAGGAGGTCGAGTTACTCCTACTGAAATTATAGAACGATATTTAGCATCGAACCAAGCAAGATTTGGCGTGCAACAAGAAATGTATAAAAATATTACAGCTGCTAATACTTTAGGTGTTGGTAATATAGACTTGAGAAGAACTTTTAGAGACAGACAGTTAAGTATGGAAACATTTAATAAATTACAACGAGGAAAATTTGATCCTTACTATCCTTCTTTAGATATTCAAGCCAAAATTAGGGAAAATGCACGAAACATAGGAGACGCTAATCCTTTTATTGAAGCTAGACCTATCCTTAGACAAATAAGAAAAGATTTAGGTATGCTAAATTTATTTGAAGCCTTTGATCTTATGTTAGATGATTATTTATTTGAAGACTTAGGCTTAGCACCTGCAGGATTGACAGGTAGAGGACCTTTACAACAAACACCAGGTGTTGATCCTAATCTAATTACTCAAGGAGTAGCTGGTAGTGTGACAGGAGGCCAAAATATTTCTCCAAGAACAGGGTTGACAGCGACTGAAACTGCTTTATTGTCACCTGAGGAGCAAGCTATGAGATTAAGACAAAGGGGACTCGC
>LUQU01000022.1 GCA_001628005.1 SAR86 cluster bacterium REDSEA-S09_B4 | reverse complement strand
GAAGATACCTCTATAGTCGGATACTCCAAATGAGTATCTTTCTCTAGCTTTGTATCTAACGTTGCCAGTATCGAAATCACCTTCCATAGCAGTTTTTAATGCTGCTCTTTGGAAATGTTTCATACCATTAGGCACATCAGTAACGACATACCAACTGTCAGAGTCAGTTAAGAAATTGTTCACTCTATATCCTTGAGGAACCATTCCCATAGACACCACAGCATTGATATCATTATCTGCTGTTCCAGTTCTACCTTGAGATTTTAATAATCTCTCAGCTGCAAACTGGTTAGCAGAAGGAACAATCATCTTCACAGCTTTTGCTGCTATTCTCAATCCACGTTCATCAGTCATTGCAGCGATATCAATCAATGCTTGTTCTAATGAAGTTTCATTCAAGTCTGCTTGAGTAGTTAATGTGTTTTTAACTGCTGTTCCGCTAACCGTTGTGTGGTTAGTGGAGAACAAAGAAACTGCGTCGCCTGAATCAAAGTTATCCGTAGACGGAAGACCGTTGATTAAAGGTGAAACAGCTTTCACTTGTTTAGCATTAGACATAGAACGTGCTAAAGCTTTTGTGTATCTAGAAGCAAGTCTGTCGTAGAGGTTATCTTCGATAGCTTCTTCTGTGATTGCAAATGCTAGAGCAATTGTGTCGTGAGTATAACGAGCTGTGTAGGTTTCTTGAGCATCGTCAAATGAGATGCCTTGTCCTTCAGCTTTTACTTGCGCGTTAGCGAATCCTGATAACATAACTTCCTCTTCGAAAGCTCTGTCAGAAGACTCGGTAGTATAAATCTCAGCATGCTGATTTTCATACCTTTTGTATTCCAGGCCGAATAGTGCATTCAAACCTGGCTCTAGTTCTTTAACTAGTTGTGTTCTTGATATAGCCATAATTTATCTCCTATTCAGTATTAACTTCCAGAACTATCAATGTACTGGTTTAAGTTTTGGATTACAACGACGGTACAATAAGCTGCTGTTAGATCGTTATTTTCTGGATCTTCTGCACTTCTAATCAATCTCCATGTATTGTTAGTAGCGTGAGTGTCACCAATGTCGAGTGTTGTGTTCGATCTTCCAGTTGACGTACTTCCACCTGTGTTCACATCGAATGTGTCAAGATAGACAGCATGCGCACCAACAACAGTAGAAGCTACTGCTGCATCAGATGCAACATTGTACAATTGGAAAGGATTGTCATTTACGAACGCTTTAGTGTCTTCGCTGTTCGCTGGTGTAATTGTTGCATTATACCAACTTGCAAACGTAGGTTTTAAAGTAGTTGCAGCGTTGTAAAAGATCCCTTGAAGAACACCAACAGATTCGGCAGTGGCTGCATCTTCTGCAGTTACAATGTATCCAGCAGTTACTTGAACCGCCATTCCATTGTACTTATTTGCAGTGTCACCAGCATCTATAAAGTATTCGGATAATCCGTTGGTAGCAGGCGTGTTGCCTAACGTACCAGCTGCGATAAAACCGAATCCTGCGCTATTTCTATTAGCCATAGTTGTTTTCTCCTAAGTGTTCATAATTTTACTTATGAACGGTTAATTTAATTCAGTGATAGGGAATTGGTTGTTATCCCAAGAATAGTTAAAAAATTAACTTTTCTTTGTACCACCGAAGGTTACACGAGACTGCCTGTCTACATCGATAGGCATACTCTTATGTTGATCCCGCATCAGATCGTGTTCGACCGCTTTGTCTTGACCCTCAGTTAATGTTTTCTGATAGTCAACCCTTTGCTGCGCGATTTCAGTGGGTATCCTTGCCAACACAAGGCCACCAACCCCAATGATCCCCTTATATTTTCCCTCAGTGACTACTGGATAATCAGTATCCGGATATGCATCAGCTCTCACTAATTCATAACCTTCTCTCATTCTCCCAGAGATATTTTTAGTGTCTTGAAACCCTAAACTCTCTGACCGTAACCATCTGTGCCTGAATCCATCAGGTGCAGGGGGTGCATCTAGAGAAGATGGAGGAGCCCAAACTTTTGGTCTTTCAGTTTTAGACCTTGTTGAACTCGCACGGGAAGTTTCTTTTTCGTTTTTTTTCATATGCTCTTAAGCCTCCTTCGTGATGTTTAATTGTTTCGCATATTCTTCGAGTGGCACACCTAATTTTTTAGCTATTGCTACCTGTGAAGATGTGAGTCGTACAGTTTTGCGTCCTGGCTTAACACTTCGGTTCGCCGAAGCGACAGATTGAACTGGCCGTGACGTTTCTACACTACCACCTTTACCAAATTTATGAGGAAAGTCAACTTTTATTCTTTTGTCAATTTCCACATAGTAATCATCTGATTTAGGGTCGAAACCTTCATTATCAACTAAATCTTTGTGTATTTCAAAAGCTGTGAACGTCATGGCTCTATCTTTACCAAACCACGAGTTTCTAGCCGCCCATTCCTCTGCTTTTACATCTGGAGCAGGCAATTCAGTTGGTGTTCGTTCTGGAAGTTTAGCACCATCCGATAAAACCGGTCTAGGCGCTGGTTTTTGCTCTTTCAGAACATTTAGTCTTGCAGAATCAATGGATAATGCAGCGATCTTCTTCTGTGCATTCACTTGAGCCGTTGCATCTCCGGATTCAATCGCACGAGCTAATTCGTTCTGTGCTGATTCCATACCGGTAGTTACACGCGTCTCAAACTGCTTCACATAGTCTGTATTGACCTGTGAATACTTTGATTCCCATTCTTTTCTTTTTTCTTCTACAGCTTTCGCATAATCAACAGCCGCTTTTTCTCTGCGCTCTGCTTCTCTCATTTTTCGAGTTAATTTCGAAATACGAGATTGTACACTCTTGCTATAGTCTTCTAGTTTTTGGTCGTCCTTTTTTTCTTCCTTTTTTGGTTCGCTAGGTTGAACAGTAGGCTGCTCACTAGGTTTCTCAGTTGTGTCATCAGACTTATCATCTTTGACCTCCACTTCTTTTTTATTTTTTTCCTCTGGTACATCGATCTCGGCTCCTGGGCCGCTTGTATCAATATCCACCATCGGTTCCTTCTTCGTCTCTTTCTTTTCTTCTTTGACTGCTTCTTTTTTTTCTTCGTCTGGCATAGTTTCCTCCTTCTATGTTTAATATTTATGCAAGATATCTTCTGGATTCTTGACCGTTGCTAAAATTTCATCTTCATTCAGCAACCTTATTTCCCCGCCTTCTATTTGTATGCGTGATCCGGCGTAACGGGCAAAGATCACCCAATCACCAACCTTGCACCATGGTCCATCAGGATATCTGTCTTTATCCTTGTAACAATCTGGTCCCATAGCCAAAACATTGCCACATTGAGAAGCAACTTGTTGCTTATCCAATGTTTCTTGTCCCATTAGGATTCCTCCCTTAGTTTTTTCGTCCATTCTAAATGGTAAAACTAAAAGTCTCCAACCTGTAGGTTTTGGTAATTTGTCTGCCTCTTTGGCTTTTTTAATGCCAACAAGAGATGTATCTGGTAGTTTAATTTTTGGTTTTATCTGCGATGTTAATAATGGTTCCGTCATTTTGCTCCTTATCTTGCAGCAGGTTAGAGATTTCCTGTTTCATTGCTTCTAGTGCATTGATCTGTCCTATTGTATACTTGTAAGTTTCCATATTGTCAACCCCACCAGAAGTAACGTTAAGCGACAACATTTCTAATCGTTTCTTTATCGATTTTTGTATTTTATAAATTACGTCTACAGAATCCATTAAGCTAAATCTTTATAATATCTTTCATAACTTTTATTAGACGCATACTCATCGCCTAATTTGCTCCTGATATGAGAGCCAATATAAGTTTCTTTTTTAGGAAAAACAGCTTTAGTAGTTATTTTTTCCTTATTTTTTCTTTTTAACTGGTTTTTTCGATCCATGTTTATATACAGCCTTTTTAACACTTCCACCTTTTTTGAAAGATTGTTTTTATCCATAAATTTGTAAACCATTTTGGCAGATTCGAGAAATACTCAAAAAAGATCTCTATCTTCCTCATCGCCTCCGGATCCTCTGTCCACACCGACCAAGCAAGCACAATTATGGGAAGTGTAAGTATCCCAAGCACAATTTCGTCCTTCCAGTCGTTTTGCCGAGCTTCTAAAAGTTTGCCCTGGTATTGCTCCTCACCTCGGGCCATGCGCTCTGCATGCATGAGTCTTGCATCAGACATCGCCATCTTTGTACGTTGACGGTTTGCATAAAGTTTACCTCCAGCCTGTAATGCTATCTTTGCGAGTCCAAACCAAGCCATATTAGTACCAAGTTACAGGTTTTTGCTTCTTACGAGTGTATTGACCCGTAGGAGCGACCTTGTCTCCAGTCGCAATGTAAGTTTTTCCTCTGAAACTAGTCTTTGATCTTGGATCAACCGACTTTTTCTGTTCAGGAAACGAACCTACCTTAGCTTTTTTATAATTCCAAGCCATATTTTCCTCCTTTTAATTAATCTACTCCTTTTATAACACCTTTATTACGAGAAGCATAGAAAACTCGCTTTGCTTTCTTCTTCCCATAGGTTTTTTTCATTTTTTTCATAATTTTTTTACCTTTTTTCGTTAATGGCATTATTTTCCTCCTCTTGGCTTCATTCTAGCAAGTTGAAGTCGGTTTTGATTAGCCATTTCTTGTTTTTCAAGTGAAGTATCAGCTCTTAATTCAGCTAATTCTTCATTTTGGTCAAGTTTGTCATCAGTAATATCTCTATTTTGTACTAATTTAGCTCTATCCACATTAACTCTAGCTTCCATCTCTTGTTTTTTACGCTCATTTTCCATTGCTTTCAAGTCTACTTCTCTAGATTTAAGTTTAAGTAATGGATCATGGTCAAATTGAGATGTAATTTTCTTCTCTTCCTTCATAAAGTCTTCAGTTAATTCTGCAATCAGAATTGCTTTTCTTGCTTCCATCTGTTCTGAGAACTGTTGAAGCTGTCTTTGAATTTGTTGCTGCATTTGTGGGTTCTGTTGAGCTGTTTGTTGTAGCTGTTGAACTTGTTGAATCTGTTCTTTAAATTCTAATTCAACCTGTTCCTGAGCCATGATCGAAATATGTTCTAAAATATTCTTTTCCATAGAAATCATAACCGGTGGAGCATTTCTAACCATGTTTGTTGCCATAAAATTTAAGTGAGCTGTAAC
This sequence comes from SAR86 cluster bacterium REDSEA-S09_B4, assembly GCA_001628005.1. Taxonomy (GTDB): domain Bacteria; phylum Pseudomonadota; class Gammaproteobacteria; order Magnimaribacterales; family Magnimaribacteraceae; genus AEGEAN-183. The sequence continues at coordinate 4,024 of LUQU01000022.1, read as the reverse complement.
ATGCGCTCTATGATCTTGACCTCTAAATGCTTGAAAAGGTTTTTGTGTTAATGCATCAATATGTTCTAATGCAGGATCTTTAGGTGCTGTTGGAGCAGGAGGAGGTAAAATTTTATCAATATCTTTAATTCCTAATGCTTCATACATTTTTCTATAAATCACATACATATTATGTATTTGTGGATTTGATGTTGCTAATTGTAACTCTGTTTGTGCAATCGTAATTCTTTGAGACATAGAAAAGATGTTTGGATCTGCAACAGGAAGAATATCTACTCTATCATCAAAATCTTGAAGTTTAACTTCTCTTCTATCTCCAACTACATCATATGGATAAACTGGAGGTAGATATATCTTAAATACTTTAGCTAATAATTTAAATTCTTGTTTCAATCCTGCGTACAATCTTTTATGAATTGCAGACATTACTCTTGATCCTCTTTCAAGTAATGCAACTGTCGTTCCAACTGCAGCTTGTTGATTTCCATCTCCAACTTGCATATCAGCAATAGCCGCAAATCTTTGACCTGCTTGAACTACAATTCCCATTAATTGTAATAAAGTTTGTGAGGGTTCTTTATACGGTAGAGGATAGAACGCATCTTTTAAACTTCCGCCTGGAGTATCTACATCTTTAAACTCTCCTGGTTGAATTGGGGATGCTTCATCTTTAACTCTTATTCCTCTTTGTTTAAATCCCGCTGGTAAATTCGATAACGTTCCCGCATCCAATAATTGACGGAGAGCCGCTGTTGCCGTACGGCTCAGTCCGCCAATCATATGAATGAGTCCAAAACCATAAAATCCTAGTCCTGGCAGAAATTTGAAGTGGACAAAATATTGGATTTTTTTTCGTTTTGGATCATTGGGCTCAAAGTTCCTCTTAATAGAAAGAACTTTTCGACTACCTTCTTCGATTGTTACGATGTAAGGTAATTTCACTCCGGTAGGACTTCCATCTTGTCCTACATCTTCAAAACCTTCCAAATCTAAATTTACATGACATTCCAGCAACGTATAAATACGTTCCTGTCTGCTTTTCTTAGATCCTTCCAGTTCTCTCTCTTTTTCGGTAACTTTATCTTCAACCACTCCTGGCTGATGTAATTCAATATCTTTATAAAAACCTGAAACTTGTTGTTTTCTTAAATCGTTCTCTGAAATCTTAACTACATGAACAATGGCTTCCGCATCCTCTAATGAGGTAGCAGAATACGGAACCACTAGATCATCTGCTGGAACGAACTTAGAAACCGCTCGTCCTAGTAAATCGTCATAATAAACTTTTTTAAATGTTGATCCACTTAAAGGTAAATGGAATAACATTTGATCAAATTCGAATTCATATTCCATCATCTGATCCATGATGTAATAATTCATAAAATCTTTAACTCGATTTGCTTGTTGTTCTTTAGCTTGGTTGGAAACTCCTAAAATCTGTGTACGTACGGGTCCTTCAGCAGGAAGCAATTCTTTATAGGCTCCAGCTTGAAACTGTGTAACCGCTTCAGCTAAAACCGGGTGTGTGGCACCGGATGCGCCTTGAAAAGGCTCACTTCTATTTTCATATTTAAATCCTAAAAGATTTAACCCTTTAATGTAACTTTCTTCCCATTCTTTTCTCGACATTTTATAATCCGTATAGTTGGATTGCATTTCGCTACCAATGGGATCTAAAATATCATCAGGAAGTAATTCTGCTAAATTGTCAAAATGTTTTTCAGTTCCAGGAATATTTAATCTTCCTGGTTCAAAATTAAGTTGAACCCCACCATCTTCAAGTTGTGTCACTTCAATGGGTTCTTGTGTAAGTCTCTCCGTTTCTTTCAGAACAACGTCTTGATCCGGTCCCGGAACTTCAACGTCGGTTCTTACTATATTAGGGAGTCCTTTATCGATTCGATTATCTGCCATTTATACTCCTACGTGTTTCTAACATTATTTAAAAGGTAAGGCAAGCCACTAGAATTCGGTCCTGATTTAGGTGGTTGAGCACTAACTCTTCCTCCTGTTGCAAATTCAGGTTCTATATCATCAAATAATCCTTCATCTTTAGCCATGTCCATTTCGGATTGAGCTCGGCCCTCTGCCCAATCAACTTGTTGTTCACCTTTAGTCAATCCATGTTTATCTACATTCTTAACTGTACCAGTAGTATATGTTTCCATAAGTCTTCCATTACCACCAAGAATATCATCTACTGTATTATGAGTCACAGTCTCCCAATCCATGTCCTCAGGATAGCGATATGTAGGAGATTCATCTACAACTTGAAACTCTCCTTTGAAAAAATGAGCTTTTTCTCCAGGATTTACTTCTATCCAGTGCGGATGTTCATAAGTCACGGTCCATGTTTGTTCATAGTCATTTTTTCCTATAACCGTATAGTTATCTCCTTCTTTAACAACATCAATTCCTCTAAGATCATCTCCTTTTACAAAACTATACATACCATCTCCTTCGTAAAGGAATCTTCCTTCTTTTTCTAATTTAGCAATAAAAGCTGGAAACCATTCTGGCATTTTGGAAGTTGTATCTACTAACGGTTTTATAAATCCAGCTGATTTTGGAACAGGGGTTATTTTAAATACTTTATCCAATCCAAAAACTTTCAACGCTCCTAAAAATCCAACGGTTCCCATCGTTGCAAGAAAGTCTCTTCGAGTAAATCCCTTATGCTCTAATTGTTCGGTAATTCTATCTCCGATTACTTCAGCATCTTTTGTAGTTTTAAAATGATTTTTAATGTGATTATAATATTTAAGCGGTGGAACAATCGGAGTTGCAATTTCAGCTCCTAATTCCGTCACTTGACCAAATCGTTTAGCTGCCGGAGTTAATCCTTCTTTTTTTGCTTCATTCTCCGCTACTGTTTTTAATTTTCTCATAAATTCACTTACTTTAGACAAACCAAACATTTTATGTCTCTCTGGATCATCTAAATGATATAACCAAGGTTCGTTCTTCTGTTGCAGTACTAATTTTCTAAAAAGTTGACTTGCCTGTCCTGGAACCCATTCCACACCTCTGGCAACCCCTGAAAGAGCTCCCGTAACTCCCAATTTCATGCCTGAGGGATGAAACATACTGTAAAGATGAGATCCAAGTTCTTCGGCACCACCTTTACCCCAGGTACTTACGTCCCAACCTTCTTCTCTATATTTTTCCTTTTGCCTTCCCTCTTCTGCTAAAACTTTTGCCCTAGCTTCATCAACTTCCATTCCTTCAAGTAAATATTTTAAAGGAGCAATATTCTTATCGCCTCTTCCATAATGTTGAATAGGTCCATCCTCTTCTCTTACATACGTATCTTCATTAACATCATAAATATCTGCAATGATATTATGAATATCTGTTTCTTTTTCTTCTTGATTATTATTCATAGCGTTTGTTAGAGGATAGTCCATGGTCCCTGTTTGAAGATTCACGCGCCCGCCATCAGAAAAATCATATTCCTTTTTTGGTACTATTCGGTCCATGAACCAGTTATCTTCTTCAATTCCTTCTTCTTCTTCAAACTGTTCTGATGGTAAACTATCAGCATAGTCTTTACGTTTAAAAGCTTCAGTTATTTTTTCAGTAATACTTTCTTCAGTATATTCAGGATCAGCTACTTGTTGACCTCCATGTATATCTGAATATTGATTTTTATATGTTTCTCTAATATTTTTAGCGATATCTTCTTTAGACGTTTTTCTAAGTGCTTTCAAAGTAGACTTTTGAGCAAATTCAAATGGTTTATAATCGAACAATCTATCTTCTTCTGCTTTTGATCCAAAATCTTTCCAAGTTCCTTCACCCATTACATGAAAAACATCTTCAAACGTTCTTGGAAGATTTAAATACGTTTCTGCTAAATTTTTAAATCCTACTTTTCCAGAATCTTCAATACCTAAATCTCGAGCTTGTTTAAAAGGTATTAAGTCTAGAGGAGCTGTTACAGGGCCTAAAACTTTTAGGGTTTTTCCAAAAGCCCCTAAAGTTTTTCCTATAGCATTTTTTACACCTACAGGAAGCATTGCAT
>LUQU01000021.1 GCA_001628005.1 SAR86 cluster bacterium REDSEA-S09_B4 | reverse complement strand
CGAAAACTGTAGCGGAAATGGCTACGTTAAAATTAAAGATAAGGAGAATAATGAAAATATTCACCAATGCTGGCAGTGCGAGTCTAAAGGAGAACTTAAATGGTCTCAGGCTCAAGTTGATAATTTTATTTACAATCAGTATTTTCGTAAGCGGGTGCAGTGAGTTTGCGCTCCTTGCAAGTGCGGGCAGCGTTGCTGCGTCTCAAAACGCCTATAAGCGAATTTATAGTGGAGTGGACGTACTCACCATCATGAGTACAGAGAAGGATATAAAGACACATGTATACGAGAACGCCAAAGATCTCTACGACAAAACAAAATACTGAGTTAGCTTATCTTGCTGGTCTGGTTGATGGTGAAGGTTGCGTTACATATAAACAAAGATTTGAACACCGTAAAGGGAAGCCCAGAGCCTACAAGTTCTGGTACATACGAATTGAGATAAATATGATTGATAAAGAAACAATAGATTACGTAGCTGATACATTTGCTTGTGGTAGCAAAGATTACAGACCACCTTATCCACATCAAAACCACGGTCAATACAGATGGCAGTGTTCACACAGAGATGCATTAAAAGTTGCAAAACAATTAATACCTTTTTCAATAACTAAAAAAGATAAACTACAAAAAATTATAAAACATTATGATGATAACATTACCGGACTTAGTAAGCTTAATGATAAAACCAGAAACTAAAATTTTTAATATCCTTTTCGAAAAAGCAGTTAAACTCCTGAAAGACTACCCGATTGAACTGGTTGCAGGGACCCTGATGGCAATTGCCGTGAGACTCTACCGAACGTCCCTGAACGATCAAGAATTTGAAGATATGATGAAGGCGGTTGCGGACACCAATCCCGAGCCTTACGACAGTCTTAAAAAGAAAAGTATTCACTAATGAAGAAGAACGATAAATACCGCTACGCCCAGGGAAGACAAATCACGGACCATGGATCACGGATCTACGATATCATGGGTATGCGACTTCCTAGCGTCACGACCATTCTTTCATTGACAAAAGATCAAACCTATCTAAAAGACTGGTATGCTAAAAAAGGATATCAAGAAGCCGAACGAATTAAGAATCATAGCAGTAAGCGGGGCACTGCCATGCACAAGTTCTTGGAGAAACATGTCCAAAACACCGGATACGATGATCTCACCGCGATCGGTAAAGAAGCTAAACCGATGGCTCAAAAAATCATTGATGTCGGTCTGGCACCCGTCGACTATTATTACGGCAGTGAAGTTATGTTGTATTATCCTGGTCTATATGCTGGTTCTACTGATTTAATCTGCGAACACAATGGCCTGGAGACGGTCATTGATTTCAAACAAGCCAACCGCCCTAAAAAACGTGAATGGATAGACGACTATTATCTTCAAATTGCAGCCTATTGTATGGCACATGATTATGTGCATGGCTCTAAGATTAGACAGGGCATTATAATGGTCTGTACTCCTGACCTATATTTCCAAGAATTTAGATTTAAAGACGCTGAATTGAGGTCCTGGAAGCACAAATTTTTAAAACGACTGGACCAGAAAAAGATGGAAAAGCCTAAGGTCTACGTCGCCACGCCTTGTTATGATATGATGAGGATCGAAAGCTGCGTCTCTCTGATTGACACGTTTAGTACTTTAGGCAAGGCCGGTGTTGAATGTCGGTTCAAGTCGGTTAAATCCTCTCTGGTGACGCACGCACGGAATCTCTTAACCGCAGGATTTTTGAATAGTGAATTTGATTATATGCTCTTTGTCGATGCTGATGTCGAGTTTAGTCCTGATGCGGTCGCTCGAATGTTAGTGCCCAAGAAAGATATTATCTGTACGCCGTACCGGGTTAAGGAGAAACCGGAACATGTTAAGTACGCGGTTAAATTTAAAGATAAGAATGAAATTAAAATTGAGCCTTTTGATTTGATTGAAATTGAAGAAGGACCTGCAGGACTCATGTTGATTAAACGAGTTGTCTTTGAACGACTGATGGATAAACATCCGGAGTTAAAAATTAACTTTGACCAATCCACTCGGGATAAGATGAATTTGGAGATTGGAGCCATGGAAGATGCGATTGATCGTTATCTCTATAATTTCTGGGATACGACGTTTCGGTTGGATACCGGGGAATGGAAGGGTGAGGACCTTTCCTTTTGCGCCTTGGCCCGTGGCGCAGGCTTTAAAATCTACGCCAATCTTGACTCAACGACCACGCACCATGGATCATGGGGCTGGAAGGGCAAATTCGGTGATATTTTGGTAAAAAAGGCATAAACATGGCTGAAATGTGGCGAAAATATGATTTGAAATATACTATAAGAGATGTACAGAATAATTTTGATTACGAAAAAAAAAACATGAAAAAAAAGTGTCATTCTGTCAGAATATGCTAAAAGTGTTGGTATTACTAGCTAAAGTAGTGACAAAAACAGTGACAAATTTCATTTCTATGACAGAAAATATTGTCATAAAGTAGCAGTGCCTTCGCGCGCGCGCGAACCTGTTTTTTGTTTTGTGATTTATCTGTATTATCTCTTATAGGGGTTTATGAAAAAGAAAAAGAAGTCAAAATATAAACATGTGACAATCAATAAGAAGAGGTATTTCTTCTATAAGATTTCATGGGTTGACATAACAGCTGATGGAGGGCATGCTACAGCTGATGAGTTCGATAAGTTCGAATGCTCAAAAATGGTTACGTTTGCGTATGTGTATAAACGTACTAAGAAATTCATTTGGACTTTTGCGAGCTATGACCAAAAGGATGAGGTTTATTCAGATAGGAATATCTTCCCTACAGGGGTCATAACTGGAATGGAAAGATTAAATGTTGAATCCAGATAAGATTATTTCGATGAGTCTTTTGATGGTTGTGATTTTGCTTTGCTTTTTTCTAACTTAGGTTTTTCTGGTGTTACATTCTTAAGGATTGGCTCGTAGTCTTCAAGTATCTTCTTCATTTTAGCTTCTAACTGCTCTTCTGTCATATCTTCTAACTTACCATGTTTAATTATCTTACGCTCTACATATAATCCTGCTGCCATACCTCTATTCTTTTCAGCATTTGTTGCTGCTGAGAATGCTCCCTTCTTAAGGGCTTCTTCTCTAATCTTGCCTAGCTCTGCCACATGCTTGTCGTATGTGACTTCATACTTCCTCAGTTTTTCTTCTCTGAGTCTACCAATGTACGATACCACCAGTGGGGATAGTCTCGGATTTTGTAATTCTGATGCTTCTACTCTAGCTCTATCTTTGCTATAGCCAGCAACTATGGCTGCGTCTGTACCTGTAGTTCTGCCTTCATTAAATACTAGGTATTCAGCGAATCTTTTTTGCATTTCTGTTAATCTTTTTGGTACGCCCATAATTAATCTTTTCTTACTAATTTTTCCCAATCCGGTTCTTTGTCCTTAGGAAAATAAGGAGAGTAGCCCTGGCCTTCTGCTTCGTCATCATCTTTGCCCACGATGGATGTAACTTCAGGAACATAATGTTTTAAAGTTTGCTCGACTCCACGCTGTAAAGTAATTTTTGACATTGCACAGCCTGAGCAACTACCTGATAATTTTAGAGTAGCCACGCCAGTATCGCTGGCAAAATCAATAAAGCCAATAGCCCCATTATGAGCTGCAACGGACGGGGCAACTTTCTCTTCCAAAACACTCTTAATATCCTTAATGATCTCATCTTGTGTTCTCATATTAATTTGACAATTTAAGGTAACAGTCCTATATTGTCAACCATGAATAAAGAAATAGAAGGGGAAGCTGCCTTAAGAAAGTTGATAGAAACTAAGGATAAAAAGATCTGGGATATGAATCTCGAGATAGGGAAAATGACAGCTGAGTTAGTTAATCTTAGAGGTGCTCAAAGAACAGTAGAAAAATTGTCTGCTGAAAAGAAAGATTTGGAAACTGCATTAGCTAATGCTTTGGCTGAAGATCATAGACAGAAAGAAGCAGATGAACTCATGATGAAAAAATTAGAAAGAATACAAGAGTTAGAGGCTATTAATGAATCTCATCAAGAATTAAATGGTAATTTGAGAAGAGAGATTACTGTGTTAGAGCAGGAAAAATTAGAGCTTCACATTGACAATAAGAAACTGGCTAGGCAAGTCGAAGATCAAGTAGACAGAGCGAGGAAAGCTGGATTGTAATGCTAGTTAAAGACCTACAACAATTTCTTGGAAGTTTCACGGATAAGTTAAAAGGGAACGCTATTAGTCATGCTAAAATATATATTGAGAAAGATGGATACTTAGAGGAAATAAAAAGAATGGAAGTTCAAGAGCATACACTTATAGGTCAGCCTGGTCTAAGACTTGTTTTGAAGACGCACAAGGATAAAAAACTTTTGTTGAATGATAAATTAATGAAAAACTATTAGGAGGAAAATGTTTGAGTTGAAAGTAACTAGAGGTAAGAAAATTCGTTTCTCGCCACATCAAATCTCGTGGCATTTACAACATCCAAAAAATACATTTATCTTGGTCGAGGCGCTCGGTCCAAGGTCCGTGAATCGTTTTCAAATGTATCAGGGATCACGTGTCAGAGAGCTTGTAGCTTGTGGCTTGGTGCTTGAACCTTTGTGCTTGGGGCTTGAAGCTTGCAGCTTGGCCTTCGACTCTGCTTGATGCTTAAGATTTTTATTTCTGGAAATTTTTATCCCTGGCAGGTGCCTGCGCCCGGACTGCTCCTGTAGGAGACTGACATCCGTTTTACTATGCGTCTGACGGCCCGAAATACCAGGGATCCGTGATGGGCCCGCATTGGGCTGCGCTAGTCGCGCGTTACCATCAGTTATAGTCCTAGAATATCCTATCCCTGAGCTCTTGTCAAGCCTCTTCGTAGAAGGGGCTTGATGCTTGGAGCTTGTAGCTTGTAGCTTGCGTAGTCTCTTGTAGTAGGAGGGATGGTGCCAGGCGAAGGTCATTAGTGTTTAGGATAAACTATATTAGGAACAGACCGGTCCCAGCATGCTCTGCAGTCTCTGCAGCTGTTGCCCTGGTCCAGGGCCGGGCAGGTCTTAGTTGAGCTGGAGACGGTCGACGTCCACGGCCAGAAGGTGACGGGTCCCTGATCAATCATATGTGAGCTCATTCTAATAATTAAATTTGACGGTATTATGTCCGGGTCCATGAGCTTCAGGAAGCGTGCTTCACGGGTCGGCATCCAGTGCTTGGTGCTTGGTGTACGTTTACATACTTCAAAGATCTTACATAAATGCTCGGGTGATTGAATGTCCCCGGAATCATGCCATCTAAAATATTTATGGCCCATGATCAGTGCTGTCATGGCCTTCACCCAGTCAGGGTGCTTGATGCTTGTAGCTCTGCGCTGCAGGGCTTGCTGTACATTCGGGAATCGATACCGGCCCTTCAAGGCATAGCAGCCATGGCACACGGAGCCTGGTACTTGAGCCAGCTTGGCGCCTGTAATGCAGGCGACGGCGGGCAGGTTGTACGCGGGTCCGGGCATTTTGGAGGGAGCGCTCAGGCCCCCGGTTATCTTTCTTGCTTCTTTCTTTAACATAATTTTATTCTACTTTCTAATTGTGGCGAGCTTGTGGCTTGTAGCTTGTATTTTTGATCTTAGTAAT
>LUQU01000020.1:4808-5563 GCA_001628005.1 SAR86 cluster bacterium REDSEA-S09_B4 | reverse complement strand
CAAGATGTATGTAGTTCAGGTGCATCTGCAGGAATACAAACCTTTGGAGTCGGTGTGTCTGCAGGAAAACATTTTAGAGATTTGAATTGTGAACGAATTAAATTAAGTAAAGTCCTATATGACTTTGGTATGAAAGTAGGAGCTGTAGCTCTCTTATGCCAAGATGAAAGAGTCTTTGAGGCTATGATTAATGCAGGGACTCCATGTCCTATTGATGGTCGTATAGGTAAAGAAGCTATGGCTTTATGGAAAAAGTATGATCATGAAAGACCTGATTATGATACTTATATCAAACGTATGAAAGAACGTGAAATCGTTGATATTAAAATAAACAAAGAAGAGGCAGATAAATTAGAATTACATACTAGATGATTTGGTTAATTATATTTATAGGAGTTATGGCTTATGCGGTTTATCGTATCAATATTTTTTGTAATGATATTAACCCTTACGACTTTCGCAGACGAAAATGATACAGCTACCATAGAGAATATATTACCTAACGCAGGTGATACCTCATCAAGTTTAGATAACTTTGATTTAGATGGTGTTCAAAGCGGAAGTTCAAACGTAGCTCTTACAAACAATAGTACCCATAATGGTTTTACAATTACCTGTGATACACAAGTTAGTAATGCTTGTGGTAAAGCTTTTTCAGGAGAACTAGAAGCATCACATGATATGAAAGTATCTGCTAGTGGTACTTTAGTAGGTTTAACAGGTGTCGATGAAAGTAATAATTCACATACCTCAAA
>LUQU01000020.1:0-4743 GCA_001628005.1 SAR86 cluster bacterium REDSEA-S09_B4 | reverse complement strand
AGTGAACTTTGGGAAGTAATTTCTGGTATTGAAAGTGGAGTTGAAGAGAAACTTATAGAGACAGGATCGCTTAGCCAAGGTATGCAAGTCGAACTTACCTTTGAAGAGGAGAAAATTGAACTTCAAGTTTATACTCCAATAGCTACACCTATAGAAACAGTTGCTAAAATGGAAACAGCAATAGTAGAATTAAAAGAAACAAAAGCGGTAGAGACTATAAAGAAACAAGTTATTGAAGAAGTAACGGAAGAATTAAATGAGGAACCCCCAACGACTCAGCAAGCGTCATTACCAATGGTATCTAAAGAAGAAAAGATTTCATCAACGAAGGAAGAAAAGACAATTAAAACCAAAACACCCGCAATAATACAAACGACTGAAACAAAGAAGGAAACAGTAACAAATGAAAAAGAAACAAAAGAAGAAAAGAAAGAATCAAAAGTCCAAGAAGAAAAGAAAGAAGTCAAACAAGAAAAAAAAGAAGTAACTAAAAAAACTACAGAAGTTGTAGAAGAATCCAATGAGGAAGAAGAAACACAAGAAGAGAAATCCACTAGCGAAACTTCTACAGCATCCGTGGTTTCGACAAAGAAAGAAGCCGAACAAAAAAAGATACAACAGAAAAAAGCTCTCGTCAAAAATATTGATAGAGTAATGGATAAGATTGATAGAGAGATTAAAGATTTATCTAAGAACTTAAATATTAAAAACTTAATTAAGTTAGAGGCAATGGTAAGTGAACAGGCTTCTTTAGTTGCTTATAATAAAGTAGAATTCTATAAACCTAAAGATATTTATTTAGAATGGCTAAAGAAAAAAGTAAATTTAATTTAAAAGATCAGCTTGCAGGAATAGCAGCTTTGATTGCAGCGATTGTTGCAATTGGGGGTGGCTTTGTTAAGTATGGTGAGATACAAACTAAACTTACTGCTTTAACAGAAGCAACAGGTCCTGATCTTACACCTCTAGCACAACAAATAGGTAATAATCAGAAGATAATTTCTGAGAATATTTCTGGAATATCTGATAATGCTAAACGTAATGCTGTATTAGAAAAAGAAATTGAATTACTTAAACTACAAATAGAAGAAATTAAAGTCAACACATCAAACCCCCTTACATCTAACTCGGGAAACTAAAAATGGGATTTCGTGTACTCAGATTGATTACAGGAATTCCCGATACAAATTAACTATGAGATTAAGCGGACACTTTAGTTTAAATGAACTAACAAAATCACAAACAGCTACACGTAAGGGTATTGATAATACTCCTACGCCAGAGCATATTGAACGCCTGACAGATTTATGTCTACAGGTTTTAGAACCTACACGTAGACATTTTGGTAAACCTATGGTTATTACCTCAGGTTATCGTTCAGCAGATTTATGCCTTGCCATAGGCAGCAACCCAAATAGCCAGCATGCAAAAGGAGAAGCGGCTGACTTTGAAATGTTTGGAGTTGATAATAAAACATTGGCTAAATTCATTAAGAATGAATTAATATATGACCAACTTATATTAGAATTTTATAATTCAGATGACCCTTCAAGCGGATGGGTACACTGCTCATACTCGAAAGATAATAATAGAAAACAATCATTGATCTATGACGGCAAGGATTATAAAGAATGGCTTACTTAAATGCAAACATACCAATTATTGAATGTTATGTTCGTGGTAATTATCTAAGAGATCAAAAAGATTCCCACAATAAATACTTTGAGTGTGTTGTATTTGGATTTAGTTCCTTACCTAAACAAGTTCCCTTATTTCATTACATGATGGAAGATGGAGGGCTATGGTGGCGAGCACCTATCTCTGCTTTCTGTACTAAACCAGGAGTTAAAGAACTTCCTTTAAACGAACTTATGATGTGGGATAGCTTTAGTTATAATGTAGGAGTTACAACTTTCTATCAATTAGCAGGTTGTAAAATGGAATACATCTCAAGACGTAAAGTTAAACGAACAGGAACTTATCTGTTTACCATTGATTGGTGCTCTGGAGATTATAACGAATTAAACTTTGGTTATTCAGAAAAACCTGATCAACATAAATGTGGACATGTTATACAGTTAGACGAAGGTAATTTTGCTATACAACCTAATAATAGATTAAGAGCTTTTGATCCAGCCCTTGCAGCAAATCCATCAGAGAATTTAATTAATCGTTTAGTTAATACAAAGACATGGTCAGTTGAAGATACTTCTAAATGGATTACAGATGAACATGAAGAAGGCAGTTATGATTATACATACAAGGAGTTAAAATAATGGTAGCACAAGCAGCAATACCTATAGCGACAGCAGTAGGAGAATTTGCAGCACCTTATTTAATAAGGAAGGCTGGAGAAATAGGTCTAACAAGATTTATACAAGTTTATGGTAGTGCCGCAGCAACTGCTATTGGTCTTCAAAAAACTCAACCAGTAGATTTACAAACAGAGAAAATACTTGGTATGCCTGTTAGCCATATTACAGGACAGGGTGAAGTATACGATGATATTGATTACAGTGCTATTGACGAAGACAGAGAAGTAGAGCCTTTAAAATACATAGACACAGTTCATGGTGGTAAAGGACCACTTGAGCCTATTAAAGCAAAACCTTTTCCAGCTGAAACTGAAGTAAAGAAATGGGATGAAAGCTTTAAGGCACCAGAAAAAATTGAAACAACAGAAGGGTTTGAAGCACCACCACAAGAAAAGATAGTTCCACCAGGATTTGAAACACCTAAAACAGTTGATACAAGTATACTTACAAAAGACATATCCAAACAAACTAAAGACTTAGTCAAAGAAGAACCCGAGTTCGGTGCATTAACAGAAGTTGAAAAGCAAACGGCATTACTTGAGAAAGGAGATAAACCTGATTTTTATTCACGGGCTATTAAATCCATTGAAGATGCTAAACCAAATAAACTTACTAAAACTAAATGGAAAAGTTATATACAATCCACTAAAGAAGAACTGGATTATTTAGGTCTTACAGACTTTTTAAAAGGTAATGAATCCATTACTAAACAGGAATTATTAGATTTTGTTAAAGGTAAAAATATAATACCTAATATTATAGTTGAATCCGTTCCTAAAGATCAAATGAATCCTATATGGAAAGACTATAGTTTAGGTGGGGAGCAGCAAGAGCATATAGTATTTAGAATTAATCCAGAATTTTATGAAGAAGAAGGTCAAATGCCAACAATAGATTCAATAGTATATAGCGAACCACATTTTCAATCTAAATATAGACAGAATACTTTTGCCCATGCTAGAACTCAAGTTGGATTTGATGCAGACGTTTCAGCAAAGTATGATGATTTAGACTCTGAAGTAAGTGAACTCTTTGATAACACCCTAATAATAGACGAGATACAATCGCAGTGGATACAGGAGGGTCAGAACCAAGGGTTTAAAAGTGAATGGAAAATTTTAAAAGGTGATGAAATTACTAAAGAATTTCTTGAAAAGAATTATCCTGGTGAATATAAAATTGAAAAAGCCCCAAAACCAACTTCAAGTATATTTAGAATATTAGCTGAAGCAATAAATCAAAATGGAAATCCAACAGGAGTATGGACAGAAATACAAAGGGCTTTCACTCATAGATATTATATTTTTAATAAAGAAGGTTTATATCTTGGACAAAATTTTACAGCTGATAGCTATGAAGAAGCGGAAGCAGAAATAGCAAAGCGAGCAGTACCAGATCTTCCCCTAAAAGACTCTAAGAAATTTGTTGAGTTAGTTTTAAATGAAATGATTCGAAAGGCTGTTAAGGATGGCAGAGATAGTATTGCTATTACTAATGGGCAGATTCAATATAATCGTTATGAAGCTATGGGTGACGAAGAAAGACAAGGACTTAAAAAATTCTATGATACTTTTGTCTATGATCAGCTTAATAAAATTGCAAAGAACTATGGTGTTGAACTTGAGAGAATAGATATTAGTGATACAGAGCAAGCTGAAATAGATCAAACAGAAACTCAAATACAATTCCCAAAAAAAGTTAAAACAGCACAAACTGCTGGTTATAAATTAGAAAAAATAAAACTCCAAGAATTATGGGATAGAGTTAAAGATACAAATATTCCAGGTCATACTGCATTATATAGTAATCAAGGTAGAGGTCAGGGTCTTGAGTATATTGAGAATTGGATTAATAAACTAGTAGATAATAGAGAAATTCCTTTCTCAGAAACAACGGAAGAAGGACTTTCAGGTAGTGGTTTAAAAAGATGGGAAAAAATAAAACACAACGAAGTTTATATTTGGAAAGATCTCAATTATTTTACTGGTGTACCTGGTGAAGATCAAATAATCTGGGACATGCCAATTGTTCCTGTTAGTGATACCATTACTAACCCAGTAGTTAAAAAATTATTAGATATATCTCAAGAAGAACGAGCTTCTATACTTAAATCATTTACTACAGGCGGAGCAGGATCTTATCCTTATGAGGGAGATAAAATAAATAACATAGATCTAATTAAATACACAGAATATCTTAGAAATTACAAACCCCCTGAAGGAGTAGATTTAGGTTATGAACAAGACGTAGAACAATTAATCAAAATGAAACTACCAAAGAAACTCCAAAAGGAAATCTTAAAAAAACCAATTAGATTAACTAAAGTTGAACAGCAAACAGATAGAATGTTTGGATAAATAAATAAATAAAAAAAAAGAGGGAAGCTATTAACTTCCCCCTCGGCAACACATAGGGCACCCTTTATGGG
>LUQU01000002.1:10893-11635 GCA_001628005.1 SAR86 cluster bacterium REDSEA-S09_B4 | reverse complement strand
GATTTATTTAAACGAGGTAAAAATACCCTTTTACTTTATGGGTACGGGTCTTATGGTAATTCTATCGATCCCGGATTTAGCTCAACCAGACTTACGCTTTTAGATAGAGGATTTGTGTTTGCTATTGCCCATGTTAGGGGAGGTCAAGAACTTGGAAGGCAGTGGTATGAAGATGGAAAGATGTTTAAAAAGTTAAATACCTTTTATGATTTTATCGACGTAACTAAAGGACTTATTAAACAAGGGTATGCTGATTATGAAAGGGTTTATGCAGCTGGCGGAAGTGCAGGTGGAATGCTAATGGGCGCTATTATGAATATGGAACCTGAACTTTATAACGGTATCATTTCAAATGTCCCATTCGTAGATATTATTACTACGATGTCTGATCCTACAATTCCTCTAACTACAGGAGAATACGATGAGTGGGGGAATCCAGAAAACCAAGATGAGTTTGAATATATTATGCAATATTCTCCATACGATAATATTGATGATCTTAACTACCCTAGTACTTTAGTAACCGCTGGATTATGGGATTCACAAGTTCAGTACTATGAGCCTGCTAAATATGTTGCTAAATTAAGGGAATATAATAAGTCTAATAATCCTGTATTAATGAAAGTAAACCTTTCTGCTGGACATAGCGGGGTCAGTGGTAGATTTGCTAGTTTAGAAGAAGTGGCTATGGAGTATGCTTTTTTGTTGCGCATTGATAAGAAAAGAAGGTAAAAACTATTAG
>LUQU01000002.1:0-10855 GCA_001628005.1 SAR86 cluster bacterium REDSEA-S09_B4 | reverse complement strand
TATTGGGGTAAATTAAGTGACAGAAAAGGAAGGAAGTTTGTACTTATAATAGGGTTAGTCGGATATATTGCTTCAACCTTTCTTTTTTGTTGGGTAGCTTATTTAGGGCTAATAGGTTACTTCACCTTTACTACCCTTATTTTTCTTATGCTGTTAGCCAGAGTTATTAATTCTGCTTTAGGTGCAGGAATGAGACCTGCAACAGGTGCTACAGTAGCTGATTTTACCACCGAAGAAAATAGATCTGCAGGAATGGGGCAATTTGGAGCAGCTAATAACGTAGGTACTATCTTAGGTCCAGTCTTAGTATCGTTTATTGCTTTTCTCTTAGCTAATACAGCTATTTTTCCAACCTCATGGGCACCTTACGGTCGACTGATACCTCTTTTGTTAATGTCTTTTCTTATGATGCTTGCTTTATTTTTTGTATATTTTTATCTACCCGAATCATTTGTCAGGCAAGAAAAAAATAACCCTCAGCAAGGATTTAATTTTGACAAAAAAAATCTCATGCTAATTTCAACTGGCATACTAATATTTTCATCTTTTGCGATCATTCAATCCATCACAGCATTCTATCTTCAGGATACTTTTTCATTATCAATTTTAGTAACTCAGCAAAGTTTAGGTATAGCTTTAGGATTTATGGCACTTACCTCAATAGTTGCACAATTAACTATCGTCCAAAAAATTAAAATACAACCCATTAGACTGGTTCAATGGTCAACTCCTTTCTTTATAATTGGTACCTTAGTAGCAGTGTCCGCCGACAATTTCATTATTTATGTATTCGGAATGTCTATCATTGGACTTGGAATGGGCTTAGGGACCCCAGGATATACAGCAGCTGCTTCTTTAAATGCAGATTCAGAAAGTCAAGGAGCTGCAGTAGGTTTAGCTATGGTTGCACCTGGATTGGGGTTTTCTATAGGGCCTCTTTTAGGGGGGTTTTTATACGAAGCTTCACCAGTACTTCCTTTCCTAATAATCCTGCCTATCTTCGCTCTTGTTTTCTTAATTTCCTCATACATTAGTAAAAGCAAGTTAGCAGAAAAAACTTTATAGCATTAGGCTTACTGCCAAATTATAATCCTAGCCCATTACAGCTTAGAAAGCCTGATGAAAGAAGAAGACAAACGTCCAATTTACCTAAACCTTTTAGCAACAGACCTACCTATAATTGGAGTTTCTTCAATATTGCACAGAATTTCAGGGTTTGCATTATTTTGTATTTTTATAACTTCCGTGTGGATGTTCGACCGTTCATTATCTTCTGAAGGTGAATTCTTAAGTCTGGTAGCAGATTTAAATAATCTTCTTGCTCTTAAGACAGTGTTTTATCTATTTCTAGTTGGTTTTCTTTATCATTCTTTGCTTGGTATAAAAAAGGTGTTATCTGATTTTTTTGGTATAGGAGAAGAACTTAAATCAGGAACGATCATTTCATGGACCTATAATTTAATTTTTTTATTGGTAGCAAGCTTCTTGTTTGTAAAAATATTTATTTAATATGAAAGGAATATTTGGGTCCGGAACTAATGACTTTCTTGTAGTAAGAATAAGCTCATTAATCCTTTTCGGGTATTTTGCTTTTTTAACTTTCTTTATCGTTAGCCATGCACCACTAACTTTTGTGCTGTGGAATGGCTTGTTTGAGAATGTTGTAATGAAGATATCTACTACAATATTTCTCTTGTCTTTTGGTGTTCATACTTGGATAGGTACTTGGGCTATAGGTACTGATTATTTAACCTTGGCTAGATTGGGAAATTTTGGACCTACTATAAACAAGCTTTACAGGATATCTTGTGCTTTGATAATAGGCTCCATAACCCTTTGGTCATTATTAATTGTTTGGTAAACATTATGAAAGTTGATGAAATCATAAAAGCTCAAGACCTACCTATTAAAGATTTTGATGGAATTATCATAGGAGGTGGAGGCTCTGGAATGAGAGCTTCTCTGCAATTAGCAGAGTCAGGGTTGAACACTGCAGTTATTTCAAAGGTATTTCCAACTAGGTCGCATACTGTATCAGCCCAAGGTGGGATTACTTGTGCAATCCAAAGCGATGATCCTGAAGATGATTGGCGATGGCACATGTTTGATACTGTTAAGGGGTCTGACTACATTGGAGATCAAGATGCCATTGAATATATGTGCAGTGAAGGCCCTAAGGCTGTTTTCGAACTAGAACATATGGGGATGCCTTTCTCCAGAACAGAGGAAGGAAGAATTTATCAAAGACCTTTCGGTGGCCAATCTAAGGATTATGGTAAGGGTGGACAAGCTTCTAGAACATGTGCAGCAGCAGATAGGACTGGTCATAGTCTTTTGCACACTCTTTATCAAGCAAATTTAAAAGCAGGAACCAATTTTTTAAATGAATGGTTTGCAATAGATCTTGTTCTTAATTCTGAAGATGAAGTTACTGGAGTAGTAGCTTTTGAAATAGAATCCGGAGAAATTTTCTATATAAGATCTAAGGCAACTGTATTAGCAACTGGGGGAGCTGGCAGAATTTACGCTTCCACTACAAATGCACTTATTAACTCAGGAGATGGAATAGGTATGGCACTACGTGCAGGACTTCCTGTGCAAGATATTGAGATGTGGCAATTTCATCCTACGGGCATATATGGGCATGGAACCCTAGTAACTGAGGGCTGTCGAGGCGAGGGAGGATATTTAATTAATAAAGATGGCGAGAGGTTTATGGAGAGATATGCGCCAAACACCAAAGATTTAGCAAGCAGAGACGTAGTTTCTCGAGCAATGGCTAAAGAAATCCTAGAGGGAAGAGGTTGTGGTCCAAATGAAGATCACATCATGTTAAGACTCGATCACTTAGGTCCTGGGGTGGTGCATAAAAGATTACCTGGAGTAACAGAACTATCTAAAACATTTGCGCATGTAGACCCTGCAGTTGAACCAATTCCAGTAGTACCTACTTGTCACTATATGATGGGAGGAGTTCCAACTAATATTCATGGTCAAGTTATTACTATAAAAAATGGTGCAGATTCAGTTGTAAACGGACTTTATGCTGCTGGAGAAGTCGCTTGTGTTTCTGTTCATGGAGGTAATAGACTAGGCGGAAACTCATTACTAGATTTAGTTGTGTTTGGTAGGGCTGCAGGAATTTCTATTGAAAAATCTCTTAAGCAAGGTGCAAACTTAAAGCCTTCTTCTAATGAAGATATAGAGCAGGCCTTGAGTAGACTTAATAAACTAAATGCTTCCCAAGGAGGCAAAGAAACAGATGAATTGAAAAAGGAGATGCAGAATAATATGCAAAATAACTTCGGCGTTTTTCGAAGAGAAGATCTTATGGAAAAAGGAATACAGGATTTAGGTAACTCAAGAGAAGCTGTAGAAAACATATATTTATCTGATAAATCAGCTTCCTTTAATACAGCTAGAATCGAGGCACTCGAAATGCAAAACCTATTTGAAGTTGCAGAGGCAACAGCAATAACCGCAAATGAGAGGAAAGAAAGTAGGGGTGCGCACGCACGAGATGACTATACTGAAAGAGATGACGATAACTGGTTAAAGCATTCTATTTATTTTTCTTCTACCAAAACTGTCTCAAAAAGAGATGTCAATTTTAGGCCAACTACCGTCCAAGCTTTTCAACCTTCAGAGAGGGCATATTAATGAGTGCAACAATACCATTAGAAGAAGTTAAAACGCTTACCTTAAATATCTATCGTTTTGATCCGGGTAAAGATGAAAAGGCATACATGCAAGATATTGAAATAGAAGTACCTGTGAATAAAGATCTAATGGTTCTGGATGCTCTTCTTATAGCTAAAGAGAAAGATACCTCCCTTTCTTTTAGAAGGTCTTGTGGAGAAGGGGTGTGTGGATCTGATGGAATGAATATAAATGGAAAAAACGGTCTGGCATGTGTGACGCCTCTTTCTGAAGCCGTAAAAAGAGATAAATTAGTCTTAAAACCAATGCCTGGACTTCCCGTGGTGAGAGATTTAATAGTTGATATGAAACAGTTCTTTGATCAGTTAGAGAAAGTTAAGCCATATCTTATAACCAAAGATGAAGACCCCGAACAAGAACGAATGCAGTCTCCAGAAGAAAGAGAGGAATTAGATGGACTCTACGAATGCATCTTATGTGGTTGCTGTTCAACAGCCTGTCCTTCCTTTTGGTGGAATCCAGATAAATTTCTTGGTCCGGCTGCACTTCTTCAATCTTGGAGATTTATTGCGGATTCTAGAGATCAAGCAACGGAGGAACGTTTAGACGATTTAGATGATGCCTTTAGCCTTTATAGATGTCATGGAATAATGAATTGTGTTTCAGTATGTCCAAAAGGACTAAATCCCACAGAAGCAATATCGAATATCAGGAAAAAGCTAATCAATAGAAAGGGCTAAAGGAGATATAAGGGAGAAGATTTATGGCCAATAACTATGATGTAGCAATCATAGGCTCGGGTCCTGCAGGTTATGTTTCAGCTATACGCTGTGCTCAGCTTGGATTAAAAACTGTTTGCGTTGAAAAGGTGACTCAAGAGAAAGAGGTTGCTTTAGGAGGTACTTGTTTAAACGTAGGTTGCATTCCTTCTAAAGCTCTTTTGGAGAGCTCGTTAGTTCTTTTAAATGCTAATGAAAATCTTAAGGTTCATGGCATAAAAGCTTCGAAAATCTCGTTTGATCTTAATCAAATGCATGAAAGAAAGAATGGCATAGTTTCGACAATGAGCAAAGGAGTAGCTGGATTATTCAAGCTTAACAAAATAGATGTAATCCAAGGTCAAGCATACGTTGCAGATGAACACACTTTACAAATAATTAGTGAAAGTGATGATTCAAATATAACTGCTGAAAATATCATTTTAGCTTCTGGGTCAAAACCTATAGAGCTCCCAGGCTTTCCTTTTGATGAAAAGTTACTGTTAAGCTCAAATGGAGCATTAAGGATAGAGGAAGTACCTAATAGAGTTGCTGTTATTGGAGCTGGGGCTGTTGGACTCGAGCTGGGTAGCGTGTGGTCTAGACTGGGCTCCGAAGTAACTATATGTGAAGCTTTAACAGAATTCCTACCTAATGCCGATGATGCCATCTCTAAAGAAGCTCTAAAAGTATTTAGTAAACAAGGTCTAAATATACATTTAGGAACGGAGGTAGAAAGTCTAGAGCAAGTTGAAAATAAAGTAAGGATGACCTTAAGTAATAAAGAGTTAGGTGATCTTGAAGTAGACAAAGTTATTTTTGCTGTAGGAAGGAAGCCCGCTTCTGAAGGCCTATTTGATCCAAAATTAGGTATAGAGTTAGAAGATCAAGGTTTTGTGAGAGTCAATGAGTTCTGTCAAACCGATGTACAAAATATATATGCCATTGGAGATTTAGTTAGAGGTCCAATGTTAGCGCATAAAGCGTCTCAAGAAGGGATAATGGTAGCGGAAAAAATTGCTGGAAAAAATTCCAGTATTAATTATAAAAATATCCCTTTCGTAATTTATACACATCCTGAGATAGCTTGGGCAGGATACTCTGAAAAAAGTGCACTAAAAAAAGATATAAAAGTTGAAGTGGGCACCTTTCCTTTTCAAGCCAATGCTAGAGCATTAACTTCTAATGAAGGAAGTGGCTTTGTTAAGGTAGTGGTCGATCAAGAAGATGATTCCATAATTGGGGTTCATGCTTTGGGCCCTTCAGCAGCAGATGTTGTTCAACAAGGTTTAATAGCAATGGAATCTAATTTAACTTCAGAGCAGTTAGGTTCAATCATGTTTAGTCATCCCACAGTTTCTGAAGCATTGCATGAGGCTGTGTTGTCATCAAAAGGTAAAGCAATTCATTTAAATAATAGGAAAAGAAAATGAATCTTCATGAGTATCAATCTAAAGCTCTTTTTAGAGAATACGGTATATCGGTCTCTAACGGCATTCCAGTTGATGACTCTGAACAAATTAAAGAAGCTATTAATTCTTTAAAAGGTGATAGATGGGTGGTTAAGGCACAGGTTCATGCTGGAGGAAGAGGTAAAGCTGGAGGGGTTGAATTAGTCGATACAGTTGAGCAAGCAGAGGCTTTTGCTCAGAAGTGGTTAGGCAAGAACTTGGTTACTTATCAAACAGATGATAATGGACAGCCCGTAAATACAATATTAGTTGAAGAATGTACTGATATAGCTAAAGAACTTTATCTAGGTGCTGTCATAGATAGGGCTTCTCAAAGGTTAGTCTTCATGGCATCAAAAGAGGGGGGCGTTAATATAGAAGAAGTAGCCGCTACCAATCCAGAAAAGATTTTTCAGGTTGCAATTGATCCGTTAAAAGGGCCCTCAACTAACGAAGCTAATGAATTAGCAACAAAACTGGAATTAAATGAAATTCAAAAAGGACAGTTTAAAGATTTGTATCTTTCTTTATCTAAGATGTTTATTGAGAAAGATTTATCATTATTAGAGATTAATCCGCTAGTCATAACATCTGAAGGAGACTTAATTTGTTTAGATGCAAAAATAAACATTGATTCAAATGCCTTGTATAGGCAGGAATCTCTAGCTGAAATGAATGATATTTCTCAAGAAGACGAAAGAGAGTCACATGCTTCTAAATGGAATCTCAGTTATGTATCTTTAGAAGGCAATATAGGTTGCATGGTGAATGGCGCGGGTTTGGCCATGGGAACTATGGATATTATTAAGCTTCATGGGGGTGAACCGGCGAACTTTCTTGATGTGGGTGGAGCTGCTGATTCAGAACGAGTTTCAGAAGCTTTTAAGATAATATTATCTGATAAGGCTGTTCAGGCTGTTCTTATAAATATTTTTGGAGGTATCGTCCGTTGCGATGTTATTGCTGATGGAATAATTGAAGCAGTAGAGCAAATGGGAGTTAATGTCCCAGTGGTTGTAAGGCTTGAAGGTAATAATGCAGAGATAGGGTCAGATAAGCTGTCTGAGAGTGGATTCAATATAATCAGTGCCTCTGGGTTGGAAGATGCAGCTAAGTTGGTGGTAGAGGCCTCTTCAGGGAGCGCATCTTGAGTATACTAATCAATAAAAATACTAAGGTGATTTGTCAGGGATTTACTGGCTCGCAGGCAACTCAACATTGTGAACAGTGTATTGATTATGGCACTAGACTTATGGGAGGAGTGACTCCAGGAAAAGGGGGACAGACTCATTTAGATTTACCTGTTTTTAATACAGTCGTAGAAGCTGTTAGCGAAACTGGATCAACAGCTAGTTTGATATTTGTGCCTGCCCGGTTCGGCAAACAATCAATTTTAGAAGCTGCAGAGGCCGGCATAGAACTTATAGTTTGTATTACGGAAGGCATACCAACTTTAGATATGATAGAAGTAAAGGTGAGGTGTGATGAATTAGGCTCGAGACTAATCGGACCTAACTGCCCAGGAGTAATTACTCCTGGAGAAAGTAAAATGGGGATTATGCCAGGCAATATTCATTTACCTGGAAAGGTTGGAGTTATATCTAGATCAGGTACCTTAACTTATGAGGCTGTAAAGCAGACTACAGATTTAGGGTTTGGACAAAGTAGTTGTGTTGGCATAGGAGGGGATCCTGTTCCAGGATCTAGCTTCATCGATATGCTTGGACTCTTCGAATCTGATCCTGCAACAGAAGCTATTGTGATGGTTGGTGAAATAGGAGGCACAGCGGAAGAGGCAGCAGCAGAATTTATTCAAAGTGAAGTGTCAAAACCTGTTGTCTCTTATATTGCAGGTGTTACTGCTCCTTCAGGCAAGAGAATGGGGCATGCAGGGGCCATAATTGCCGGAGGTAAAGGAACAGCAGAAGAAAAATTTAAAGCGCTGGAAGCTGCTGGAGTGCATACAGTTAGAAGTCCAGCTGAAATAGGTTCAGGTGTAGGAGAAATAACAGGGTGGTAAATTACAAGCATTTAAAGATTGAAGATAACGGAGAAATAATTATTTGTTATTTATCCAACCCGCCTACTCACACTTTAACGGCTCAGGGGTTAATGGAGATTCATGACTTCCTTGACTCGTTAGCTAGCAATAAAAAGCTAAGGGTTCTAGCATTTACCGGAGCAGGTGAAGATGTTTTTATCAGGCACTATGAAGTAGGCGAATTAGCAGACTCTGCTGAAAAGAACATTAGTAAAGAAAAAGCAACCAGCAAGACAGACAATAATTCAAACAAGGAGCTTCATGGTTTCCACAAGATGCTTTTAAAGATGAGAGATTTGGATGCCATAGTGATTGCTGGGATTAATGGAAATACAGCAGGAGGTGGCTGTGAATTCTCTTTGGGATGTGACTTGAGAGTTATGTCTTCAGGGGATTACTTTATTGGGCTTCCTGAAACTGGCGTGGGAATACTGCCTGGTGGAGGAGGGACCCAACGTTTAGCAAGATTAATTGGAATCTCTAGAGCTCTAGACTTGATACTACATGGAAAATTAATACCAAATACAAAAGCCTTCGAATACGGAATCATAAATGAAATACTTCCCAAGGACTCTTTCATTGAATCTTTAAAAGAGTATTGCCAGGTTTTAGCCAACCGCGCTCCGATAGCTTTGAGAGAAGTTAAAAAAGCGATACACAAAGGTATAGATCTACCTTTAGAAGAGGCTTTATTGGTTGAGCAAGAAGCTTTTAATGAGACTATGAACTCGAAAGATGCCGCGAGAGCCATGAGAACAATGCTTAATGCCAAAGAAGAAATAGATGTTATTTCTAAGTTGGAGTGGTCAGGAGAATAATTACTTTACTCTTCAGCTACCTTAACAACCTGTTTACCAAAGTTTTTTCCACTCAGCACATCTCTTAGTGCCTGGGGTGCACTTTCCAACCCTTCGCTTACTGTCTCTCTGTATTTAATCTTGCCTTCTTGTATCCAGTTAGAAAGTTCTTTGGTAGCTTCTGGCCATTCTTCAAACCACTCAGTTACCACAAAAAACCTATGCTCTGGAATAGGGTCAAGGGCTCCAAAAACATGAAAAGGGGTTTCTTCTTTTTCCATATCAGTTGAATTGTAATGAGCTATAAAACCGCAAATAGGTATTCTGGCTCCAGGGTTAAGGTTTTTGGCCACTGCCTTAGAGACTTCCGCGCCAACATTTTCGAAATAAATATCAATCCCATCAGGGCAAGCTGCTTTTAGATCTGCTTCCAGATTTCCTGCTTTGTAATCAACGCAAGCATCAAAACCTAATTCATCAGTTACATAGGAGCATTTAGTCTCTCCACCAGCAACTCCTACCGCACGGCAACCTAGTATTTTTGCCATTTGACCCACTACGGTCCCTACAGCTCCTGAAGCGGCGGAGACAACTATGGTTTCACCTGATTTTGGCTTACCTACTCTCAATAATCCGAAATAAGCAGTTCTACCAGGCATCCCCACGGTACCTAAGTAAGTTGAAAGCGGAACTATTTTAGGATCTGCCTTAAATAATTGTCTGTCATCTCCGTGCGCAACTATGTAACTTTGCCAGCCACGATGCGCACATACATAATCACCTACACTGAAGTTGTCTGATTTGCTTTCTACAACAACACCGACGCTTTCACCTGTCATGACTTCACCTAATTTTATTGGATCAGCATAAGACTTAGCATCATTCATTCTGCCTCGCATATAGGGATCAATCGATAAATAGAGGGTTTTAATTAAAATACTGCCTTCTTTGATTTCAGGAATAGGGACTTCCTCTAATTTCCAGCAATCGTCATCTGGCATACCTTCAGGTCGTTTATTAAGAACCCATTTTTTATTTATTTTTTCAATCATCATCTTCCTTTGTTAGATTATTATTTATTCCATTCAAGCACTTAGGTCATCCTGCTTATTTCCTTGTTTTTCAATAAGGAAATAAAAAGGCTCTGCGTTTGTCTTCTTTTCTAATAGATTATGGCCTAAGAATTTACAAAATCTATCTATATCTCTCTCCGTAGAAGGGTCTGTAGCATAAAGTTCAACTTTTTCCCCTTCAGAAATTTTCTGAATCGCCCTATGTAGCATCATTATTGGTTCAGGGCAAAGTAGCCCAACTGCATCAATTTTCATTTAACTAATTTTATAGTTTTATAATTTTAATTTAAAACCGTCTAATGTCATTTCATCAAAAGATAAATTTTTCTTTTCTAACTCTAAACATTTAGAGGTTACATAGTTCATTCTCCAAACCATTAAGGCTGCGCATACGAATAAACCAATACACATCCCCGTCCACATTCCAGGAGCTCCTAATTGTACATTCCAAAATTCTGTTACCGCTAGGCTATAACCGAAAGGCAACGCAAATATCCAAAAAGATATCAACATTATGAACATAGGCATAAGAGTGACTTTATAGCCTCTTAAGCTGCCTTGAGCGCCAATTACAAGGGCGTCGGCGATTTGGAAAAAGGCAGCAAACATGAGGAGTACGATACCCAATTGCATCACATTAGGATCTTGAGTAAAGAAAGAAATGAGCACATCAGAGAAAGTAAGAAGAATTATGGAGTTTATAATAGCAAGAGCACAACCAAACTTGAGAGAGTAGAACATCAGCCCCAAGCCTGCCAAGAATTAATGTAGCTCCGCTAAACATGCTTAGTTCTATAAAATTAGATATACCCATCGGCAGACCACCTCTGAGGATTTCTTTTATCACCTTGAATGAAGGCAGTTCAAATCTCTTAAAGAACTCAGTAGGGGCATAAATTTCTTTTCTGAACTTTATGTAAAGAGTAAGAACTGTTAATGAAGTCCATGTACCAATGATGGCAGAAAGTCCAGAGCCTCTAGCACCCATTTCAGGAAAACCCCAGTTTCCATATATAAAAGCGTAGTTACCCAGAATAGCTAGAATCAGGGTTAAGGCATTGGTTAATGATATTGG
>LUQU01000019.1 GCA_001628005.1 SAR86 cluster bacterium REDSEA-S09_B4 | reverse complement strand
ATACAGGACAGGATCATAGAGCCCATATTACATCTCACTTGAATTTCTTGGCAACGAATATGGTTAGAACAGCACCGATGGTGACTGCTGCAATTGAAAAGAATTGCCTAGAACATATTTCTTTAATGGCACAGGAACAAATTGAATTAGAATTTAGAACTGAATTACAACAGTTACAACAACAAACTATGATGATGCAACAGAATCCACAAGCTGTACAACAGAATCCAATGCTACAACAACAAGTACAACAGGTGCAACAAAAGATTGAAGCTAGAAAAGCAGTTTTAATCGCTGAAATGATGGAAGACTTCATGAAGGAAGAAAAGAAAATTACTTCTCAGTTTGATCATGATCCAATTGCTAAATTAAGATCTAGAGAACTTGATATTAGAGCTTTGGATAATGAAAAGAGACGTAGAGAAGCTGAAGAGAAATTAAATCTTGAAAAAATGAGAGCAATGATGAATCAACAAGTTCAAGAAGATAAACTTGAACAGAATGAGGAACTTGCTGAACTTAGAGCTGATACATCCATTGAAAAACAAGAAATGGCTAATGAAAACAGAATCAAAGTTACTAAAATGAAACCTAAAGGCAATAATGCCGTTTAGATCGGAAGAACAAAGAAGATATTTATGGGCAAAAGAACCAAAAATTGCTCGTAAGTGGGCTGATAAATATGGTAGTAAGATAGTTAAAAAAAAGAAGAAAAAAAAGAAGGAGGCGTAATGACAAAAGGACTAGGATATGCACCGGGAGCAGGTAAAGCAAAAGTAATTGCTACACCCGATGTAAATCGAAATAATAAACCCGTTGCTGTAAGCAAGGATAAAAAAGATACAAATCCTGTTAAAGGCACTCGTGCTGCTAGACCGCAAAAACCAGTAACCTGGAGTTAATATGGCTTGGTTCGGATTAGCAAAAATAGCTTTACAAGCTTAAAAAATAATGCTAAAGTGGGTAGCAAAATGGGGAGCTAAAAAAGCTATAAAAGAAGCACCTAAAGTATGGAAAGCTATAAAACCTTACGCAAAAA
The DNA here is from genome assembly GCA_001628005.1 of SAR86 cluster bacterium REDSEA-S09_B4. Taxonomy (GTDB): domain Bacteria; phylum Pseudomonadota; class Gammaproteobacteria; order Magnimaribacterales; family Magnimaribacteraceae; genus AEGEAN-183. Next base: position 2,203 of record LUQU01000019.1, on the reverse strand, counting down.
TTGCAGGTACCAAATCAGTTTTAGATGTAAAAAATCTAGCTTCTGCAGCTCGTGTAAAAGCAGCAAGCTTTGGTTATAAGGAAGGAGTAAAAAAGGCTCTTTCAAAAATGAAGGATATTAAAAAATAATGGTAAACCCAAGATGGCGACCAGAAATCGCTAATTCAAGAAACGCAAATAAGACTGTTCAAAAGGATAAAAGACAGCAGGAATTTGCTTTCCCTGCAACAGAAGAATACACTGGATCACATATAAAAAGTGATCTAGGTGGCGTGAAAGTATCAAATAAGAGTTATGAAAGATATTATAAAGGAATGGTTTAGTGGACCCATTAGTTATCGTAGCAAAATTACAAAAACTTATAAGAGATAATCTTCAGCGTATTGGAGACAACATGATTAGTGGTGGTGTTGACAATATGGAGAAATATCAGTATATGTTAGGACAAGCACGTGCGTATCAATACTTGCTTCAGGAAATCTCTAACCTGCTAAAAGCAAAGGAGCGAAAAGAAGATGAAGGAAACATTATCGACCTCGGAAAAGGAAAACCCAAAGCATAGAAATGCGTTGGAAGAAAAGTATCAACACGAAGAAAAAGAACCTTTAAATCCAGAAAATATTAAAAGCCAAGAATCTCAACTGCCTGAACCAAGTGGTTGGAGACTTTTAGTTTTGCCATTTACACCTAGAGAAAAAACAAAAGGTGGAATTTTAATTGCGCAAGAATCATTAGAGAAATTACGAATAGCTACAAATTGTGGTTATGTTTTAAAGATGGGTCCGTTGGCCTATCAAGATAAGGACAAATATCCAACAGGTCCGTGGTGCAAGATTGGTGAATGGGTCATCTTTGCACGTTATGCTGGATCAAGACTACCCATCGAAGGCGGCGAAGTACGCATATTAAACGATGACGAAGTTTTAGGAACGATTAACGATCCTGAATCCGTACTTCAACATAATTAAACATAGGAGGAACTATGCCAGAAGAAAATAAAAAAGAAGAAAAGACGGTTGATATAGATGCTTCAGGACCCGATACGGAAGTTGATATTCCTGAAGAAAAAGAAGAAGCAGTACAACCAATTGAAGAAAAAGTAGAAGAGAAACAAGAACCTGTAGAAGAGAAACAAGAACCTGTAGAAGAGAAAAAAGTAGAAGAAAAACCGGAACAGAAACAAGAACTCGAACAATACAGTGAAGGTGTTCAAAAAAGAATTGCCAAGTTAACTAAAAAATGGCGTGAAGCGGAAAGACAAAAAGAAGCCGCTTTAGATTATGCCAAAGGTGTTCAAAGAGAACATCTTGATGTTAAAACAAGAATGGCGAAACTTGAACCGAGCTATGTAACCGCTATGGAAAATAGAGTGGTATCAGGCTTGGAAGCAGCTAAAGCTAAACTTGCAGCAGCAAGGGAAGCGAGTGATATTAATGCTGAAGTTGAAGCACAAAAGGAAATTGCTAAACTAGGTATTGAAGAAGCAAGAGTTGCAGCTTTTAAAACCAGAGTTGAAGAAACTAGGGAACGAGAAGTAAAAACGCCTACTTTAAATCAAGCGATTGGACAACCTCCAGCGCCCGATCCTAAAGCAGAATCATGGGCTGAAAAGAACGAATGGTTTGGTAAAGACAATGCCATGACGTATACAGCCTTTGATTATCACAAAAAACTAACCGAGCAAGAAGGATTCGATCCGAATTCGGACGAATATTATACGGAGATAGACAAGAGAATGAGACTTGACTTTCCGCATAAATTTGCTAAAACAGAGTCAACGGAATCGACTAAACCGACACAAACAGTAGCGTCAGCGACGCGAAGTGTAAGACCAGGTCGCAAAACTGTGAGACTCACATCGTCTCAGGTAGCAATCGCTAAAAAATTAGGTGTGCCACTTGAAGAATATGCGAAACAATTAAAAATCACGAAGGAGGCATAAGCATATGAGTAACAAAATAAAAACTTCCCGTGCGAGTCAAACCAGAGAAGAAACTTCTCGAAAAAAAGTTTGGACTCCACCATCATCTTTAGATGCACCCCCTGCACCCGATGGATTTCATCACAGGTGGATAAGAGCCGAAACTATGGGTTTTGATGATACAAAAAACATGGCCGGCAAATTAAGATCAGGATACGAACTCGTAAGAGGAGATGAATATCCTGGATCCCAATATCCAGTGATTAATGAGGGTAAATACAAG
>LUQU01000018.1 GCA_001628005.1 SAR86 cluster bacterium REDSEA-S09_B4 | reverse complement strand
ATAGCATCTTCCCATTCTTCTTGAGTCATGTCTTCAGGAACGGCTGCATATTTAGAAGGAACATCATCTTCATCTACTCTTCCTTTATCTTTAAATCCTATCCTCCCGCCATCCGAATACGTCGGCTCTCCCAGCATGTACGCCAGGCCGCCGGATGCATGGGATGGACCTCTGCTCATTTTTTCAAGTCGCGTCATTTCCAAAACTCTATCTTCAGGTTCCATATGTAAAAGTTTCAAGGCTTGTTCCCGTGTTAAATGAGGATTTTCTTTCATAAACTTGTCAGTAATTTCAATATTGTGGGGACCATGTTCTGTTTGTCTAAATAAATCCACCGTATCATCAGAATAAACAACTAGTCTTTGTGATTCATCAAGATCTTCGGTAAAATATTTCCAGACCTTTGGATCCTTCGCCAATTCTGGGTTAGCTTTTAATTCTTTAATAAAATTGGGAAAAGTCTTTTGAACATAAGGATCTTTATTTGTTGCTATTGAATTTTTTAATCTTTGTATCAAAACCTCAAGTTTGGTAAATTTCCCCTGTCCTGCTTTAATTATTTCTCCAACTATTTTTCCTTTTCCATACCCAATCCTGCTTATTTGTTTATATCTAGGTTGTTTTATAAATAAATCTGGATCAAATCTTCCCAACATAGATTTAGCTTCATCTAAATTTTTTATTATTAATGCACCAATCCTCAACGCACCTCCGCCTACCATGCCCACACGCGCGATGCCACCGGATGCCATGCCCGATGGATCCCAATCACCTTTCTTTATAAAATCTTCAGCTGTTGGTTTCATCTCATCAAGTTCCTGTTTAAATGATTTTTTATATCTGAATGGAACAACTTTATTCTGATCTTTAACTCTTTGCGCCGCTTCCATTTGAATTTTAATTTTAGCTAGTCCGTCAGGTTTCTTTCCAGTGGCTTTAAAATAGCCTTTGCTGAGACGTGCAACCCATTGTGCGAATGTAAACATTAATAATACTCTTTTTTCCTGGGCGGTGTTTTCTTGTCAATATAGTCTTCTGGGTGCTTGATCAAGCCTCCCTGTCTGAAGCGCATGACTGCCTGAGTCATGGAATCCACTAAATCGTCGTTATCGCCGTGTGGAAATGCAGCGCACTCTTCAATTACCTCTTCCGCGAATTTCTGCTCCGGCGCCCATATCATTCCAGATTCAAAAAGCGGTGCAACTGAATTTACTCTTACATGTTTATCATTTCCTTTGCTAGGTGTAAAGTTGACGACTGGAATATCCATTTGTCTAAGTTCATAAGTCAAAGGCAGCCCTGAAGCCTTGGCTTCAACAATAACCGTCTCCGGCATCCAGTATTTGTACTGTGCAAGGGCCATTCTCCTTAATTCAGGAAATTCATATCTTCCTTTAACCGAATCGAGCAAAATGAGTTGCGCTCCCTGATCGGGATCGGGAAAAAAGATTCCCCAGGTCGTAATTGCCGAATAATCCGCCGTTTCCTTCTTTAAAAATGCTGTATCGTAAGATTGTATAACATGTTGAAGCGGCGGAACGGCTCCGGTCCATTTTCGCCACCATTCCCGCTTGATAAGCGCTCCTTCTTCGGATGTCGGCGCCTGCATCCACTGCGCATTCCATTTTGCAACGGGAAGAGTTGCTTTTACCTTTTCCAGTTCTTCCTGATTCCAGTATTCAGGCCACACAGGTCCGTGGTCCATGATTGCCGGAAATTCGACCACGTCCCACTGATCGGCCTTAACTTCACCCTGATTTTTAAGTAATATGCCTGTTAAATCCTTTGTTGACCAACGCGTCATAACCAGAACGATCGAAGCTCCGGGTTGTAGACGTTGACGGGGTCCTGAAGTGTACCAGTCATAAGCACTTTCCATCGCTGTCTCGGATAATGCATCCTGCTCCGAGTGGGGATCATCAATAATCAGGAGGTCCGCACCACGGCCCGTGATTGCTCCTCCAACACCAGCTGCAAAGTATTCACCGCCCTGGGCAGTTTCCCAACGGCCCGCGGCTTTTGAATCTTCCTGCAGTCTTGTTTGAAAAATCTTGTGATAATCCTCTGAATCGATCAAATTTTTGGCTTTTCTTCCAAAACGAATGGCTAATTCTCCAGTGTGCGTTGCTTGAATGATTTTGAGTTTCGGATTACGGCCCACCATCCACGCTGGCAGCAAATAAGACGCAAATTCTGATTTTGTATGCCTTGGAGGCATATTTACGATCAAACGCTTAAGTTCACCGCGCGCCAATTTGTTAAATTTTTCTGAAATATGTCTATGATGCGATCCTTCTATAAAATCTGGCCATACACATTTCACAAAAGATAAAAAATCAGTTCTAGCACGGTTTTGTATCTTCTTTTCAGCATGTAAAACTTGAAGTTGTCGATAAGTTTTTCGAATATCTGCGGGAAGCTTACTAATATCAACGGTATTTAAATTCATATAAAAATTTTATAAAATTTTTAGCACCTTTATGGATGTTCAACAAGTTTTTACCAGCTATAACGGTCTAAATCAAGCAATTCAACCTGAAGTAGTGGGACCCCTTTTTAAAAAAAGGGTGTAAGGGGGTCTTCGATCTTTCTATTTTGGGATTGGGTTTGGGACCTCTATGAGATGCGCGCCCCAAAGGGGCGCGCAACATGGTGCGTGGTTATTTCTTCTTATATTCTAGATTAAATGTTTCATTAACTTGGTTAGCTGTATAATTACTGCCCATCATAAACCC
>LUQU01000017.1 GCA_001628005.1 SAR86 cluster bacterium REDSEA-S09_B4 | reverse complement strand
GTGAAGGAGTAGGCATATGAATAAAATAAATGAAAATAAAACTCCACGCGCTGCCCTTTCTAGAGACAAAACGACTCGAAGGAAACCATGGGCACCACCATCATCTCTTGATGCACCGCCTGCACCCGATGGGTACAAATACAGGTGGATACGCGCTGAGGTCTTAGGACAAGAGGATAATAAAAATTTATCCGCTCGACTAAGAGAAGGTTTTGAGCTTGTAAGAGCGGATTCCGATGGCGAATATCCAACAATACAGGATGGAAAACATGCAGGTGTTATAGGAGTTGGAGGATTATTACTGGCCAAGATTCCGGAAGAAATCGTGGAAGAACGTATGGCTTATTTTGCGGATAGAACGCAGGATAGAGACGACGCAGTAGAGAGCGATCTATTGAAGGAACAACATCCCAGTATGCCAATCAGTAAACCTGAGCGGCAAAGTCGTGTAACCTTCGGTGGTAACAGGAAAAACTAATTTTTTAGCTCTTCCTCCATCGAATTAAACAATTAATACTTAATCGGAGGATTTTTTCCAATGGCAAACCAAGATGCGGCCTTCGGGTTTAGACCCGTGGCACACTTAGCTGGTGGGACGATTCGAGCGAGAGAATATAAAATTGCAGCGAACTATGATACAGCGATCTATACAGGTCAAGCTGTAAAAGCTGTTACTGCGGGCGGAATTGAAGTCTGTGGTGTCGGCGAAGTGGTTCTAGGCGTATTTTATGGTGTCTCTTATACGGATCCAACAACTGGCAAACCAACTTGGTCAAAATACTATCCGGCAAGTACTAATGCAAGTGACTTAAAAGCTATGGTCTATGACGATCCTTACATTGTGTTTGAAGCACAACATGATGGAACAGGAACGGCAGCGATGAACTTCGGTGGACATGATTTTGTAGGAACTAGTGGAAGCACTATTACTGGAAGATCTACACAGGAGATTGATACATCTGAAGTTGATACATCTGGTCAGTTTAAACAGATCGGAATTTCAACAGATCCTGACAATAGCGATACAAGTTCTGCTAACTGTAATGCATACGTAGTGATGAATACAGCCGAGCATACTTGGAAGTTAACAACCGCATTAAGTTAGAGTGAGGCAAATAAATGGCAATTTCTAGAAACCAGTTGGTTAAAGAACTTGAACCAGGCCTCAACGCCTTGTTCGGGTTGGAATACGACCGCTACGAAAACCAGCACACAGAAATTTTCGACACTGAAAATTCTGATCGTGCTTTCGAAGAAGAAGTCATGCTATCCGGTTTTGGAAGTGCTCAAGTGAAACCTGAAGGTAGTTCAGTCAACTATGACGACGCTACTGAAACTTTTACTGCGAGATACACTCACGAAACTCTAGCATTGGCTTTTTCAATTACTGAAGAAGCAGTAGAGGACAACCTTTACGACAAAATCAGTTCACGTTATACCAAAGCATTGGCACGTTCTATGTCAAACGCTAAGCAAGTAAAAGGCGCTAATATTCTTAATAGAGCCTTCAACAGTTCTTATACTGGTGGTGATGGTTTAGAGCTTTGCTCTACAGCCCACGTTACTCTTGGCGGAAATGTCAAAAACGAGGTGACTTTGATACTGGTAACGTTAGATACAAAGCAAGAGAAAGATACAGCTTCGGCTGGTCTGACTGGCGCGGTATCTTCGGATCACCAGGTGCTTAATTAATGATTATGGGGCGGCTTGTCCGCCCCATTTACAACTAGGTTTAACCAATTGTACCGACTGACCTAGCAGACTATCGTAGAAGCGACGGTATGATTTAACTACGAGGATTATTATGGCCAATACGACATTTAGTGGATCAGTCCGATCGAAGACTGGCTTTAAAGTAATTAATGAAGCCGCTTCTACTGGAGCTGTCACAGAAACTGGCTTTTCAGTTAACTCAACTGGACAGTTAATTTCAATGGGAACCAGAAAGATTCAATCAGTAACAGCTACTAAATTTTTTATTCATAGGGCTTTGATTGGTATTACAACTGCGGCAGGACAAACTCTTGTCGGTGGTTTATCTTTAAGTGCTACAAGCGGTACATCTACCAACTCTGCTGTTTCATCTGGAACAGAAATTGTTGGTGCAGGTGTGACATCTTTCCACGAACAGTTAAGTGCTACACAATCAATTACTGAAATTGATGTTAACCTTAACGATACCGCTGGAAATTATCACATATTCGTTCCAAACGTAACGGCTGCTATAGCTAGTAAATACTTATATGCATTTTCTACTACAGCCGTTAATGCTGATATTACAGCCGGTCGATTTACAGTCGAACTCGAATATTCAGTATATTAATTTTAATAGAGAGGGGACGAAAGTCCTCTCTCTTTAATAGGAGAAAAATATGAGTGATGTAAAAGCAAGTATAGCACTAACATCAGATGGTCGATTACAAGGATCGATTGGTGGTAGTTCCACGAACCTTGCTCAAATAAGAATTAAGTCAATTCAATGTCAATCAAGCGCGGCAGATGGTGAAGTAAAAATTTATGATAATACTGCGGCATCCGGCGTTATTAAGATTCACTTGAAATGGGGAACAGCGGCAAACGAACCTTTAACTATGAATTTTGATGGAGACGGAGTAAGATTTGAAACTGCGGCTTATGTCGATGTAACAAATTGTGATTTTGTAGTAGCTTATTATAATTAAATGATATCGAGATCCTCGATACCTGAACAAATATCAAAAGGAGGCAAAATGCCAAAAGGACTAGGGACATATGGAAGTCAAGTGGGAAGACCGCCCAAGAAGAAAAAACTTTATAAAAAGGGTGGTACCGTAAAAAAATATAATAAAGGTGGCTCTGTAAAGAAAACGAAAAAAGGATAACCTAGATGGCAACTTCAGGTACTAACGCTTTTAACCTAGATGTTGATGAAGTCATACAGGAAGCTTTTGAGCGATGCGGTTTGCACGCGCGCTCGGGTTATGATTTAAAATCAGCAAGACGGTCTTTAAATCTCTTGTTA
>LUQU01000016.1 GCA_001628005.1 SAR86 cluster bacterium REDSEA-S09_B4 | reverse complement strand
CTTTAATTCTTTTCTAAATTTTTCCAGACCTTCTCCTTCTTTAGTTGTTGCTTCAAGTCCTTTTGCAATTGAATCTAACGCCTTCACTCTTTGAGACATAGTCTCAGCACTAATAGCTCCTCTATCAAAAGCATCTTGGATAAGGGTTAATTGGTCATTAAACATAGTCGTGGCACTAATACCTCGCTGAAATCCTTTCCACAATTCAGTTTTTTCAAATTCTTTTGTTTCTTTATCAAACTCAGCTACAACGTGACCAGCATATTTTAACTCGTCACCAGCTCTTTCAAAAACTGTCCCAGCCTCATTAAAAGCAATAACTAATCTCTGCACAGGAAGCCCTGTTAATTTCGACATTTCTTCCGCTAATCTACCTATTTGAGTTGATCTATCCAAAGTTTGTTTAAGTGCTAAATTTAAGCCCTCTATTTCTTTATGTAAGTCTCGCTGTTTTTCAACATTTGTTTCGTTATCTAATTTATACTGCGCCTCCGCTAATTTAATCATTATTTGAGCAGCACGGGTAGCTGCAAAGGTAAGAGCTTTAGATTGTTCGCTTACTATTTTAAGTCCTTTAGACTCACCTAACCCTTTCTGGTATTCTATTGTAACGCCTAATTCTTTATTGATTTTTGCTATTATCTCAGCCGCAACTTTTTCTCTCTGACCTACTGCACCCCATCCACCGCCAGTTATATTCGCCAGCTCACTAGAGTGTTTTATCCATTGCCTCCTAGCTTCTGGCAAATTCTTACCAACAAAGAGTTTAGCAGATAAAGCATCGGCAGATACTTCACCTATTTCTTCAATCTCACCTGGATCAAAGTTCTCTTTTAACCTCTTAGCAATATCTTCATCCATTGTAGCAGCCGCTACGACTCCTCTAATTCCTGCTTCAGTTTTTCGAGCTTCTGCTCCTAAGTTTTTAAACCAGTCAACAATTTCACCTATAACATCCACATCAAATAAAGTCCCAATTAATTGAGCGGCACCAACTGCAATGACAACCGTGGCCAATACTCCACCTAAGAAGCTCATAGTTACTGCTAATCCTGCTGCCACACGAGTGGCCGCACGAGTAGCTACTGTATTTGCAACTTTGGCACCAGTGTTTGCATTCGTTACAAGAGTATTAAATGCTGTCACTTTATTTTGATATGACACTGCAATAGTCTGAGCAATGGTAGCCTTAGTAGCTGTTGCAGAGGTGCTAACCCAAAGTACAAACTTCGCAATCGATTTGGCAACAAAGGCTGAAAATATTTGCATAGCTTTTGCAAACACCAAAGAAGCGACACCTAAGAAAATTAAAAGTGAATTTCCTAAACTTTTACTAAAAAGCTCTACCAATGGACTAAGAACGGCACCAATGATTTGCCCGAAGTTAGCAGCCAAATCTTGAAACTTTGCTGAGAGCCTTTCAAAACTTTCTAAAGTAGTTTGAGTAGAAGTATCAATAATACCAAGTTTTCGTTCCCCTTCTTCCAATATAGCAATGCCAAATGCTTGACGTCTTTCGAAAGACGTCAAGCTAGAAACGGCTCTGTTAAGAGACGCAGCATATTTTTTTACCGCTGGTTCGATGCGAACAAAAATACCAAGTTCGTCCAACAGTTCAGGTTCCAGCTTTGCGGCACCACGTGTTATTCGAGTAAGAGCATCCGTTAAAGTACGTCCCAATGCTCGTGATGCTTTAAGTGCAACTGCGGTCAACCGTTCGATTTGTTTCTCCCCAAACCCAGCTGATAACGCGATATTAGCAGACTGAGCAGCTTCAGCCAGTGACAATTGGCCTTTAGTAATCTCTTGAATTTTAGCAATAATCTCATCACCGCTTGCTCCTACTTCCAAAGCCAGCGCTCGTGTGCCTTGAACAATTTGTTCAGCTTGAGCTGCTCTTTGTAAAGCAGCAAAGGCTTGAGTAACAGCAAAAATAGTAGCCGCAGCGCCCGCGTAAGCAGCGACAAGTCCCCCCAAGCCGGAGGCTTGTGCCGAGAATTGTCGACTAGCACTTGCAGAAGCGCTAGCCTGACGAGTCGTTGCACGTGCAGATAATTTGGTTTGCTTAGTAAGATTCTCCTGAGCTTTTCCTACTTTACCAACAGACGCAGCAGCCTTACCTGCTCCTTGAGAAGTAAATAACAGTTTAATTTTACTAACAAGATCAACCATTCTATTTCCTCATTTTGGATTGAGACTCTATTTTTTTCTGTTCTAACTTACGTTGCTTCTCATAGTGTTTAGAAGCTTCATTAACACACACTACTAAAAAATCCATTACTTCTGCTCGATCAAGGATATCATAAATATCCATAATATCCATTAAACCGGCATATTCTTTACCTAACCAAATACCGTTCATTCCTTCAACTTTATCAGGTAAAATATTAAAAAGAAGTAAAGCTTGTTGACAATTGTAACTTAAATCTGTGAGATCTAATGGAACTTCAAGTTCGTCAATGGGAAGACCCATTTGATCATGAATTTCATAATACTTCTCTTTATCAATCCCTCCACCTTCTAAGGAGTAGCGGAGGTAGTCTTGGAGTTTTTTACTTCTTGTTCCTTCTTCTCAATCGTAAACTTTTCATAATCCTGCATCGAATCGGTAACAAACTGATCAAAAACAGTAGAATTTTTGATTAACTCTAAAGCCTCTATTTCATTATAATGAATTTCTTCAGCAGGATCAGCATTTGTTAAATCAATCGGAAGAAGTTGTGGCAAATCCTTAACAAAAAGACCTTTCCACCCTTTAATAGCACGTTTAGTATATTCCTCCAAAAACTTATCGTTGTCAACCTCTTCTTCTCGCTGGCGAGTACGTTTATTAAATTTATAAGTTAAACTGCGATTCCTAATTTTCGTCAAATCATCTCGATTAAGATAAACTAAAGAAATTATAAACCCGTCAATCTCTGGATATTCTATTTCGATAGTAGTTTCTTGTGCCTGTAATGCGGCAATTTTACTCATTTGTTTTCCCCTCTCTAGGTAAATAGTATAAAAAAAGGGTGTTCACCATGTTATCAACTACATATCACGCTGAGGGGGTGGCATGATACGACGTTACGGTGAACACCCATATGGATAATGTAAAATATTAGCCTAAGCCCCCTCAAGGCGCGGCGATTATTATCCTTTTTGAACTTTAATAACCAGTTCGTCGCCTGTCCCCTTTACCTTTTCTTGTGCCAAAAACTCTCCAGTAACGCCAATGACGTCTTCTATCACGTCAGTTGGGAAGTTAAACTGAACCGCTGGCATATCAAATGATACATAGGGTGCGGTGTTACCACCAACAATCAAGTTAGCAGATGATCCCGAAGCAAGTGATGTTCGAGAGTCTGCAATAACTCCAGCCAACCATCGAGCTGACGCATTCTTATCTGAGGTACTGCCAGCACGTAGATAAGCACTGACCGAACCTGTAATAGCCTTGGAACCAGTAAACTGTCCAATAGGAACGTTCAAGGTAGCCAACTCTTCTGGAGTTAGATAAGTGATTGCGTTATTATAGTTAAAGCTCATTGCTGTTACTGGGAAAGAATACGTATTTGTTTCATACTGCATATCAATACCACTTAAACGATTCTTAATAAACGACGCTTCCGTTTGAGTACCGTTAACAAAATGATTTTTCCAACTAGCATAAACCATAACATTCTTGCCAAGTGCAGAAGCAGTGGTCGCAACTTTATTATGACCAACATTAGCTTGTGAGTTACCACTAACAGTTGTTCCGTTAGCTAAAATTCCTCCAAATACTAGAACCGCTCTGTCACGAGCGTGAGCTGCAGGAGACGAAACATCAGATGTTAGCTGAACTAATTTCATTCCCATTCCACTCCAAGTAGTCATCGCAATTCCGTCAATAGCCGCATCTACTGCTGCTTCGTTAACTGTCGCGTTTTTAACTTGATAGAAAACGTTATCCAGCTTAAAATACAATTGATTCTGAGTTGCGGTCGGGAAATTTGATCTACTTGCGTGTGCATTTCCGCTCTTAGTATGATTTACAGTTCTAAGAACACCTCCTGCTTCCCACACAGATTGTTCTTGTGTAGTTCCTGACGCAGGAGAAAGATTAGAAACCAAAGCCTGCCACAAAAACCAGTCACAAAGCGGTTTACTGTTACCTGTATACTGTCCAGCAGCGCCTCTAGTAGTACTTTGAATTCCAGTAGGACGCAAATAAGTTTGAAAATTCCACTCTACTGGATTAACCGCAGTATTAAATCTTTGAGTACTACGATCTGGCGTAGTTCCACTTTCTAAAGTAGTAATGTCCTGAGTAGCAGAAGCTTGTGAAAATGCAAAGCCAGCAAGAATTTCGACTTTCCACGTATTAGCAGCTGTCATAGAAGTAGCGGCAGCACCACCGTGAAGATCTACGGTCGAATAGAACACTTCACTGTTACGTTGTAAGTTAATTTGGGTTGCCATATTCGATTAACTCCTTTTTATATTAATCTGTCACATCATATTGAACTGTGACTCCAACTTCTCCAATTCCATAAGGGTCTAGCAACCCTTCGTCTGTACTCATAGTTGAAACTTGAACATCCATTATCCCATATTGTTCTGTATCCATATTATATATGACAAATTCGATGTCTTGCATTGTACTTTCAAGTTCCGTAGTCGCATCTTCTGTATGAACATAGACCCGGATCATAATATCCAAAGTAGAAGTTGTTAATCCTTTGGAATCATATACTCTATTTTCTGTTCCTGCTTGAAGATAAGCGGAAGGAAAATCATTTACTTCATCTAAAAATTTTATTCGTCGGAAAACATTATTGAAGAGATTAACTTGATAAGTATAGGTAGAATCAAACGTAGATTCTGAGCCGTCAATTTTTTTTAGTTCTCCAACGAGAAAATTAACGATATCACGTCGTCTGCTCGTTGCCATTATGTTTTCCTAATCATATAAAGTATAACACAGCCACAGATGCGTGGCAAATTATATTTTTTTACTTTTATTGAGTTCTTATAACTTGAAATTGCCTACCAA
>LUQU01000015.1 GCA_001628005.1 SAR86 cluster bacterium REDSEA-S09_B4 | reverse complement strand
CGTGTACCAGGCACCACGTGCCATGGATGCTATGCAATGAAGGGACGATACAGATTTAAAACAACCAAAAAAGCAATGGCGCGCCGTCTGGCTGCCCTGGCCCATGAATCATGGACCGCGGCAATGGTGACCTTAATGAAGGGCCGCAAGTACTTCCGCTGGCACGACTCTGGCGACCTGCAAGGCGCTCAGCATTTAAAAAACATTCTAGAAGTATGCAAACAAACACCGGATACACAACACTGGCTCCCGACGCGCGAAGCTAAGCTCCTGGCCCTGATGGACCCGGACGTCATTCCAAAGAATTTAGTTATTAGGTTATCAGCTACCAAAGTCAATGGCGCAGCCTCTAGATCATGGCCCTGGACGTCGACTGTCACTGATAGAAAGGATAAAACATGTCCAGCCCCGGACCAGGGCGGCAAGTGCAAAAGCTGCCGGAGATGCTGGACCAGATCTATTAAAAATGTTACATACGCCAAACACTAATGACTTTCGCCTGGCATCATCCAAACTATTACAAGAGAATAAAGAAGGAAGCTTCAAGCTCCAAGCCGCAAGCGTCAAGCGCCAGGCCTCAAGCTTCAAGCGCCAAGCTTCAAGCGCCAAGCACTAAAAGATCTGTTCAAAAGATTCCTGAACCCCGATCCACGAATCAGCAATAAAGAATCCAGAATTAAAGCGCCAAGCTCCAAGCGCCACGGACCCTGGAACAAGTTTCATGGACCGTTGATCACGGGTCCGGACCAGGATAAAAGTATTCTGTGGATGGGTCTTATGGAAGGCAATTTGGTGTGGTGAGAATTTGATTTTATTCCCCTTAATGACTTTCAGTTCAACAGTGAAAAATTTATGATTTGTATTATATCCCAACACATCGGGCATACCAACAATGCTAAGATTTTCAATACGATTCCATACAATGGAACACGTTTCTTTCTTTAGATCTTGGTATAATTTTGACTCAGGCGTCACTACTTTTTAGGGGTAACATCGCCGTTCTTATCGCTCTTCTTTTTCTTCAAAGAAGCTAGCATAGAAATCAAAGGAGCGACTTCAACATACGGTCACTTGGTCTTTTACCAATTATATTATTTTCATGCACCTCGATTCTTCTTATCTCTTCTAAATAACCATCCTTTGCAACATATATCTTGGCATCACTAATAGCATTGCCTTTTAATTTGTCTGTAAACTCACTCAAGAGCTGTTGTAAATCCTGTACACGCATTATTTCTCTCTAACTAATTTTTTCCAATCGGGTTCAACATCTCTAGGCATATAGGGAGAATAGCCCTGTTCTTTTGCTTCATCATCATCCTCACCAACAATAGCTTGCACCTCTGGCACATAGTGTTTGAGCATATTCTCAACACCTCTCTGCAATGTTATTTGTGACATTGCACAACCACTACAACTACCTGATAGCTTTAACCTAGCAACACCATCATCAAAACTGATAAAATTAATAGCACCATTATGCTTCGCAACAGAAGGAGCAACTTTCTCCTCCAATACGTGCTTGATGTTTTCAATAATCTCCTCCGTAGTTCGCATTACAATCCTGCTTTTCTCACACTATTCATTTTAATATCTTCAACTTGATGTGCAAGTTTTTTATTATCTTCCTCTAAATCAGTCACTCTGGTTTGTAACTTACCATTATATCTTTGATGACTCTCATTAATTTCTAATGCAATGGATAATGAATTCTCTAATTCCTTAATTCTTTCCTTGGCGTCCCTCATCTCAGGAGAATTATGTACTGAAATTCCTTTTACAATAACTAATTCACCCTCTGCCTCCTGACGAAGTTTATGTTCCTTATTGTATTTTTCTTGCAACTTCTCGATCTGCAAAGTCAGATCTAAATCTCCTCTATTTTCCTTCTCTCCTGTATCATTCATATTGACTTTTTAGCAATGTTACCTTAAATTGTCAACCATGGGTGTACCAAAAAGATTAACAGAAATGCAGATGCGATTCGCTGAAATTATAGTATTTGGCGGACCTGATGGGCCTGTCACAGGTAGAGAGGCAGCGACTATTGCAGGATATAGTGCCAAACGGGCAACACAGGAAGCATCAGAATTACAAAATCCTAGACTATCACCACTAGTAGTACAATATATAGGAAAATTAAGAGAAGAACGATTAAAGAAATATGAAGTTACTTACGAAGGCCATGTTGCTGAACTCGCTCGTATAAAGAATGCCGCTTTAAAGAAAGGAAGTTTTTCCTCTGCTGTAAATGCTGAAACCAATAGAGGCAAGGCAGCAGGATTATACATAGAACGAAAAATAATAAAACATGGGAAATTAGAAGATATGTCAGAACAAGAACTAGAAGCCAAAATGAAACAAATTTTAGACGACTATGCACCAATTCTAAATGTAACTCCTAAAGTTGAAAAACTAGAAAACAATAAAACAAAGCAATCCCACTCACCGTCAAAACAAAACGGAAGCTCAAAGGATTAAACACTATTTTCTCTTTTTCTTTTTAGCTTTACTTTTCTTCTTTTTAGCTTTTTTCTTTTTCTTTTTAGCCACTTTTTTCTCCTTCCATGGATATGTCCACATTACCATTAGTTTAACTTAATTATCTTCCTAATGCAAGCTGTAGGAATAATGCTTCTATCTCCAAACGTCAACGTACCATCATCATCTTTGTCATAGGAAGCAAATATCTTAACATAATTCTTGTCTTTAGAATATATCCAACCCTCATTAACTGGTGTTGCCACTTTCATCTTATTAAATTGTTTTTCATCAGCCCACCCAGAATCTGATACAATATCAATCCACTCGATTCTGCATTTTGAATATGGGATATCGTTTGGTTGCGTAGCGTTTACGACGAGTCTTTTTCTCCTTGGTTTTCTCCTCTTGGGTGTTCTTGCCATAGTAATAATCCGGATTATGTTTCCGGTTAAACATATCAATAAATCTCTCCATAGTCATCTCTATATAGAGATGTGGGAGATTTTTATAGTTTTAAAAACTCGAGATACGCGCGCGCGTAGGCCTTTCTTGCCTTTGGACATTAAATAATGTCCATTTTGACTAAAAATGTCCAAAAAATGTCCACACTTTGACTAGTAAAATCAACACTTATTTGCGATTTGGACAAAAAGACATTTTTTTTCAACTTTTTTTTATTTTTTTTTTTTTAAAAAATCTCCCACATCTCTATATGTAGTTGGATTGTCTAATTTGTGCCGTAATATTGCCTCAATGTTGCCATCTTTTCCTTCGCATTGGCTACTTTATCCAGTAATTTGTCAACGCTGCCTGTTATATCCTCATGTCCAGGCAGAATATGACCTTCTAAAAGAGCATCAATCGTGAGCAATGCTTCCTCCATCTGGTTCTGATAGCGTCCTAGTAAGGCTTTATATATTCTTTCCTTCATTTTTCCTCCTTTTGTAAATAGCGTCATAATTATCCCTGTAATTTTTTGTAGCAATCCTTGACCTTCCATCCCATTTCCGTCCTTTTGGCTTCGTCATGGATTTCTCCTGGGCCTTGAACTCTTTTTTGTCTATTACCGTCATGCTATTGCCTCATCTTTATAATAACGTCTTATCTTTATCAGACATTTATTCTTTTGGTAGTATTCTCTTTGCCATTGTCTTGTGTGTTCTCTAGTTCTTAACCTATAAGCCTTCTTCTTTTCCTTATTTTTTAAAGAATACTGTTTATCATATTCTCTTAATTTTTCCTTATTCTTTAATCGGTATTTTTTTCGTTGTTCTTTATTTCGATGATAATAATTTCTGCTATATGCCTTCCAATGTTCCTGATCTTTAAGATAATAGGCCCTGTTGTATGCTTTTTGTTTTTCACTTAACATTATTCATACTCATGATTATTTGGATCATCTACTATATCTTTTTTCAACAATGAATCCCCGAATCTTCCCTTCCAGCCCCGTGATCCGTGGTGCGTGGTCCATGCAGATGGATGAATATAATCCTGGAAGACGCAGGATTTCACAAAAATTTTAAACATAATATAAATTAGCCCAAGCGGTTGGGCGTCTGAATATTTTTCCATATTGAGATAGTCTAAGCTTGGAAAGGAGTAATATGATAACTTTAAAAGAAAGAAACATTAAAAAAAGTAGAGACGCGAGAAAAAAAGGCAATCTTCCTAAAATAGTAACAGGAATTTGTCCTTTATGTAAGATTAATTTATATGGCAAGAAACGTCGTCCTCAATTTATTGTAAATAAGACAACAACAGAAAAAAAACAATATAAACTGTTGAGTCATTGCGATATTAAGATTTGTCCTTTTTAGCAAGGGAATCACCAAATCGACCTTTCCATCCGTAAGACCCGTGGTGCGTGGTCCATGAATCGAGGTTCGCGTAGATCTTGAATCCTGCGTCCCTGGCCAGCTTACAGAAAGAAAGATCCTCGCCCTTCCATTCACCCGTCTCTAAACTAAATGATGTGTCCCAGAAATTGTACATATATTTATCAATGGCATCCTCTTTAGCGCCTATCTCCAGATTCATTTTCTTCCGGGTAGGTTCATCAAAATTAATCTTCAGTTCAGGATATTTATTCATCATTCTTTCGAACACGGTTCTATGAATAAGCATCAGTCCCGCAGGACCCTCCTCTATTTCAACCATATCCCATGGCAGAATCTTTATCTTGTCAGGATCTTTAAATTTAACAGCGTACTTCATCTGATCTTCCTTAACTCTGTACGGTGTACAGACCATAAACTCCTTTGGCACCAGCATGCGTAAAGCAGCTTCGGGTTCAAACTCAACATCGGCATCGACACATAACATATAGTCAAATCCTGAATTCATGAATCCACAAGTTAATAGATTTCTTGCATGCGTAACCAAAGACGATTTGACCGACTTGAACTTTGCCTCAATGCCGCTTCGTCCAAGAGTGCTGAAGGTATCAAGAATCGATACGCATGTTTCGACTTTCACGGAGTCGTAGCATGGCATAGCCACATAAACTTTAGGTTTTGACGGGTGCTGACTCAAGGTCATAAAATCAGGGATTCGAGCCCCTGAGCCAGCTTTCATACACAGAGGCCGCCACCCCTGACGAGATTCGCTCTATCCCAACTTTAAACGCGGTCATTAAGCTATGTTAACCTTTGCTTCTGTTTCAATCCAGACTCTTGCGCCACAATTCAATGGTTTATCGGGCCTGTAAACAACTTTACTAGGTCCTAGTATTTCTACTTCATGGCCATAGTTATTTGATTTAGACGTTTTAACCGTAATCACAGGCTTATTTGTCCCATGTTTTTTGTTATAACGGATGTGGTGCATGTTAACGTGTATTCTTTTTTTCATAATTTATTTTGCCTTTCTCAAATTCATTTAATAATTCTTTTTCATTAATGGTCGGCTCTCTCATAATTTCATAATATTCATCCAACCTTTTTAAAAACTTATGCTTCCATCTCTTCAGATCAGCATCCTGTATCTTAAATTCCTGATAATAAAGATCAGGCGTGCATATCATAATTACTCCCTGCCTGATTCTTGATCTGTGGACCTCATCATGCGCCATGGCATAGGCTGCAATCTGTAAAAAATAATCTTCAATCCATTCTTCTTTCTTCGGGCGATTTGCTTGCTTGAAATCGACAATCGTTTCCATATCATTATGCATGCAAACAAGATCCGTTGCCCCTGCATAGAGCCCTGGATAATAGAGTGTAATCTCTGATCCGTAATAATGGGAAATAGGTTTAAGTCCTGATTCTATAATTTTTTCAGCCATCGGTTTAGC
>LUQU01000014.1 GCA_001628005.1 SAR86 cluster bacterium REDSEA-S09_B4 | reverse complement strand
TCCTTTTTAATTTTTCCTCTTTCATCATAGACAACATTTCCTTTGTCATTGGTTACTGCACCTTCTAGTTGAGGTTTGTATCCTTCGGGGAAGAATTTTTTATCCAGCCATTTATCGTGCACTCTCCAAAGTTTATCATAGGGATAAACATAGTTTTCTTTAATGTTATATATAAAGTTATCGCTTTTCTTTGTTTTAAATTTAGCAAGATCTTTAAGAGTTTTAACCTTAGTTTCAAATCTAGGCTCTGAAAATGTAATAGGAGTAAAATATCCATCAACTAAATTATAAACTAGTTTCTTATTCATTCCAGCTTCAATCATTATGTCTTCAATTTTGCTTTTACTTAAGTCTAGCATCTGTAAATCTTTAATGACCATGTGCATATCTCTTTGTATTTCAAATGCTTCTTCTTGCATTTTATCAAACTCTGCAACCATTACAGAAGGTGGACGATCAATAAATTGTTTTGCTTTATAAAATTTTTCTGTTTCGTCAACCGCTCTTAAAAGTCTGTTGACTTTACCTGTTCTCCATTTTAAATCTTTTTTAACATCGATTCTTATAATTCTAGTTCCTGTAAAGAGAGCCATAAGCTCATCTTCAATTCTCATAGGTTTTCCTGCACCAGATACATCACCTTCAATTGCGCTTTGCAATTTCATTCCACTGGTAATAAGTCCTGGACTAGCTCCTTTAACTATGTGAGCAAAAGATTTATTGAATTTATCTTCCAGACTATCTGTTGGTGAATAAATATTAAATCCTTCAGCCGTTTTACCTTCTCGACCACCAATTAAAAAGTCACCACCTGCAACATCTTGAATTCTTTCAAAACCAATTGCTGGTGAAATAAAAGGTTGCATTAATTCCATAATAGGACCGTCTTCAGCAAACATTAATGATAGAACATAGTTATCTATCTGATCCGCTGCTATATTTTTTTTATGTGCCATGGTCAATGCTGCCTGAACAGGTCTTTCTAGTACATCGTAAGGACTAAAGTATGAGAAGTTAATCGCTGCAGACTCTCCATTCTTCCAAGGTGTAATACCAATAAGATTAGAGTTCTTGTCCCACGGTGCAGCACCTGATCTTTTATATGCTTCCCACTGTTCCTGAGTATTACCAGTTACAAAGTTCGCAATAGCATGTGCTCCTTGACCTATGCCTTTTACTGCAAGGTACGCTCCCATTAAATTCTTATATCCCATTTGACGTATCGTTGGACTGTCAGAAAGCATAATATTTTTTAATGACATAGCAATTGATCTTGTTGCTGTTCTTATCATTTCTGATGGAAACGATACGAAGTTACCAATAAGAGGAACGTTTCTTAATCCTTGTATTACTGGAGGTACTTTACTGTAGGTTGGATAAGTGTTTCTTAACATGAAAGCTGCTGCTTCATCCAAAGCTTCATCCAGACTTTTAATTTGTCCAGTCATTAAATCTTTTCTTGAAAAAGGATGGTTGTGTAATTTAAGATATGCTGCTACGTCATCAACGCTTTTTAAGGCTGCAGATAAATCTGATTTAAAAAATTCATAACCAAATTGTTTCCAAAGGTTATCACCACCAGCATATAGTCTTGCAACTTTATCTGTTGGAAGTCCCTTCATTAATTTTTCAAATAGTTCATCTTCGTTTTGAATAGCTCCTTTTCTAATGTTGGTCATCACTGCTCTTAGTTCCTGAGCAACAATGTTTTCATCCCAGACTCCAAGACGAACAAGTTTTTCTACGTACCTTGAGAATTCTACTTCATCAATAGCTCCTCCCTTTCCTGCTTTAAAAATATCTTTCATTACCATTCTCATTGCATCTATAACACTAGCATTATGACCAATGTGTCCATTCCATAATGCAAAGAATGATGCTGAAGTTACGTTACGAACTTGTGTTTGTGGTGAGTACAAAGTTTTACCAGCTTGAACTGCAACTTTGAATTGTAGGAGCTGTCTAAATACGGGTATTCTAGCAAGGTTATCCAAAGGTGTTCCATTTTCTAACTCGCTTTTCATTCCACCTAATCTTTTAAGATCGGTTGCCAGTATTTGTTGTGCGTTTACAAATCTTGGTTTAGCTTCCGCAGCTGTTCTATATAACCAACCATTCTTTAATCCAATTTTAGCTATCATATCAAAGCCCATTTTTTTAGCATTAGCAGCAATGGCATCAGACACTGTAAACAGAACTTGAGATTTTAAATCTTTTTCCTGACCCAGTAATCTTCTAATGGCCTGAGGAAGCTCTTCTCCTGTCTTAAGAAATTTAAATTTATCCATTCTTAATAATTTTTCATCGCTTCCAATCTTTTGTAAAATTTTAACAGGATTAACTCCGCCTGTTCTTCCAGTTGCTAGAATATCATTAACAATATCGTCTGCATATTTTTCAATAGCATTTTTTCTTCCATAAGTTGACAGAGCAGCTTCTCTTAAATCTTTATTTTTGGCGACTACATTATTAGCAATCCAATCCCTTGCATTCTTTCTAATAGTTTCATCAGGAGTATATTTAGGATTAGTAAATATTGAAAAAGATTTAACAATATAGTTATCTATTTTACTAGTAAGTGCTTTTTTTAAATCCTTTAACACGGCATCTTTTGTACCTTTTGGTAAATTATTACCGAACTCTTTTAAAATTTTATTAATGTCGGTTTTTAATTCAAAGGCTATTGGTCTAAGAGTTTTTTCAACTACTCCTAGTTTTGATTTTCCTTCGATAAAATCTACTACATCATCCAACAGCATTTTTTCATAGGATTTAGAGGTGTTATTAGTATTATATCTTTGTTCATATTTTTTAGCCAGGCTATAAGCACGTTTTTCTAAACCCTCTAAAAGTTTATCTATTTTTCTAGCTCTTCCTTTTATATGTAATATTACTTGCTCTGTAACTCCCTCTATATCTTTAGGCATTTTACCAAATGATCTAAACCAGGATAAAACATTATCAATTCTTTTTAATCTTCTGTCAGATTTACTAGGACTTGTTGTTTGAAACAATCTCCATTGTTCAAAAGGTGGTAATCCTTTCAAACCTATTTTTTGTGTTAGTGGAGAAATAATTTTTTTTATAGTATTGCCTGTGGACTTACTTAAACTTTTTACAATTTTAGTATGAAGAGGTTTGTCGAGTTGAGATAATAAATAAGCTGTTCCTTTGAAACCTGCTCCAACAGTATTAAAACCCATTCTTACAAAGGGTTCACCAACAGGTCTTGCTCCCCATTTATAAACTTGTTGTACAGTTTTACCAACTAAAGGAAACAGTCCTCCAATGATTGCTCCTTCCGCACCATATCTAACTCTATTCATAAGCATGGCCGCAGCTTTTTTTCTGCCAGATAGTTTAGAAGTGTCTTTTGGTTCTACAAATAAAGTAGGTATTCTTCTCTTGTCAGGTGAAGCTATAAAATCAGTTGCACCTACAACAGTTATACCTGAAGCAACACGACTAGATATTTTAGAAGCTGTGTGTCCAAATTTTTTAGTAATAACATCTTTAAGCCCTTGAAGTCCTTTAGCACGTAATCCTAATTTAGTTATCATTGTTCCGGGAACACCATATTGAATCATTAAAGATGTAAGATCCCCGCGCCATGTTTCAGGTTCATCGGGCTTTTGCTTGTCCATCATTTTCTGGAAGTCGTCTGCAAAATTACTATTTGATAAAGCATCCGTTCCCATGAATAATAATTCACCAATGCTTCTATTTAATTCAAATTGTCCTGTTTCTATTCCTTTTGCAATTTCATCGAAGCCATCAATATAATCTCTTTCACTTATCTTTCCGTCCCGTATAATTTGAACAGGATCTATCTTTTCTTTTCCAGATTTTTTTAAAGCATGGGCAAGAATTATTCTCTGCTTTGGATTAAGTACCAATGAAAGATTAAGCAACCCTTCATTGTCTTTAAAAAAATTCCAACGAACAGGTTTCTTTTGTTTTACATCGTAGGTTTCTAATCCTTTGATGAATGCTTTTTGATAATCGTCAAGTGTTGAGATAGGTTCTTCTTTTTTCTTTTTTGGATAAACTCTAAAACGCTTACTTCTTGAGGAAGTCTTGCTCTTAATTCTTCGTAGGTAATGGGACCCATGTCTTCTGGTGCTGGTCCCTGATCCGTGGGCATTGCTGCTTGATTCATGGGCATTGCTCCAGGCATCACGTCTCCACCCATTTGATGACCAACTCTGCCACCATCTGCTTTAAGTTCTGCTATATATTTTTTAAATGCTACAAAAGTATCCGCAATTAAGTCTGGGCTTTCTTCGTTGCCTTTATATTTGTCTCCGCCTGCTATATTATCGTCCTTTAAAAGATCTGCTTTAATCTTTTTAAATAATTTATCCGCTCCAACATCAGCTCCTGTACCTAAGAACCATTCCACAGCTAGATCTTTTGTTTTAATTTTAGCTAATTTTTCTTCAGCTTTTGCTAATGCATGATTTTGTTCCGGAGTTCTTTCCTCTAATGCTTTAAGAGTTGATATTTCGTCCATTAAACTTCCAATTTGCTGTAGCTCCCATTGTTTCTGCCACTTATCACCACCTTCTCCTGTCGCTGCCGCTGCTCCTTCGATAAGTGTTTTAAACATATCGGATTCGCTTGCGTATCTTTGAACGTCTGCTTCACCTTTTCTTTCCATGAATCTTGCATAAGGATCTTTAGCTGCTGTCGCTGCTGTTGCAATAATGCCTCCTGGAACAGGTGATCTTGATGCAATGTCTAAACCGAATTCGGTCATAAAATCATAGACGTTCGTTCCTCTTGGCTTGTAAGCCATTGCTTTTGCTAAATCTTGTGCCTCTCCAATAGTTGTTTCTCCTGAAAGTACATCACTTATTTTCTGGCTTCTAAAACCATCAGCATACCCCTGCCTTGGCGCCAGTCCTGAAGTAATTCCTTCAGCGGTACCGCCGGTTCTAAACATTGGTCTTCTTAATACTCTGTTCATTAGTTCAATCTCTTAAACTCTACAT
>LUQU01000013.1 GCA_001628005.1 SAR86 cluster bacterium REDSEA-S09_B4 | reverse complement strand
GCTTCTAAAGATACATTTCCCCAAGGCATTTTTACAATTACCTGATCATCTGATTTTGTTACTTTCGAAGAAATTCTATGACCATCAATTTCTAAGCTGATTGATTTATCATTCCACTGAAAAATTTTTACTAGGGAGTCTTCATTTAAATCAAAATTTTTGTCTCTTCTGGATCTATAGGTGATAGGGATTTCTGTTTCTCCGCACATAAAACTCATTTTTTGTTTTGGTAACCTACTGTTTCTCCAACCTGAGGGTAGATCTCCTAACAATTCTGCTTCGTTTCTGTTCTTGCCTTGTATCCACATGGCAGCAATAGAAGCGACCTTTCTTAATTCATCATCACTAGGCTCATAAGACCTAGGAGGTTTAACTTTTTCGATAAAGTTAGTGGTAGTTAAACCATTTAAGAAAGCTTCCGAGCGTAAAGTTGAAACTAAAAAATCTCGGTTCGTAACAACTCCTCCAATATGCAAGGCTTCTAAAGCCATGGATAGTTTATTGGCTGCTTCTAATCTATTTTCTCCGTAACAAATTACTTTAGCGATCATTGGATCAAACTCGGTACCTATAACTGAACCTTCTTCTACTCCAGAATCCCATCTAGCTTCTACTTCTGAATTAGGCTCATAGGCAATCAATGTTCCTGTTGCGGGAAGAAAATCATTGCTTGGGTCTTCGGCGTAAAGCCTTGCTTCAATTGCCGAACCATACCAATCAATATCTTCTTGGTAATAACCAAGATTTTCACCCCGAGCTATTCGAAGCTGTTCATGTACTATGTCGATACCTGTGGTGGCTTCTGTCACAGGGTGTTCTACTTGAAGCCTGGTATTAACCTCCAAGAACCAAAATTCACCGGTTTTGTCATCAACTAAAAATTCAACAGTTCCTGCAGATTCGTATTTCAATTTTTTAGCTAGTTTTAAAGCAGCTTCTCCCATTGCATCACGCATTTCTGGGTCAACACGCGGGGAAGGGGATTCCTCAATTATTTTTTGATGCCTTCTTTGTATAGAGCATTCTCTTTCCCCTAAGTGGACTACATTTCCATGTGAGTCCCCTAAAATTTGAATTTCTATGTGTCGAGAGACAGGAACATATCTTTCAATGAATATCCGGTCATCTCCAAAACCAGTCTTTGCTTCCCTTTGAGCAGATTTAATAGATTCCTTCAAGTCTTTAGCAGAGTTAACTATCCGCATGCCTTTTCCTCCGCCTCCTGCAGCTGCTTTAATCAAAAGAGGGTAGCCAATATCTTTTGCTTTTTTAGGATCAGTCGTCATGGGAAGGGTTGGGACGCCTGCTTTTTCAGCTAAGTCCTTTGCCTTAAGCTTATCTCCCATGGAAGTAATAACTCTGGATGAAGGGCCTACCCAAAGCAATCCTGCCTTTAAAACATCTCTAGAAAACTTAGCGTTTTCTGATAAAAACCCATATCCAGGATGGATCGCTTCAGCACCTGTGTCTAGTGCAGCCTGAATTATTTCTTTTGAATTAAGGTAGGAATCAGAAAGCCTGATGGCTTCATCGGCCATCTTAACAAACGGGGAGTCGGCATCAGCATCTACGTAAACTGCCACACAACTTATACCCATATCATGAGCGCTTCGAATGACTCTGCAAGCAATCTCACCACGATTTGCAATCAGTAACTTATGATAATTCTGAAAATTCATAGTCTATAAACTCCATATCCTGGGGCGCCTTCAACTTCCTTGCCATTGACTACGGAAAGACACATGCCAAGAACCATTCTGGTATCTCTGGGGTCAATAATACCGTCATCGCTAATAGCTCCGGTTGCCCTTAGAGCCAGAGATCCTTCTTCCTGCATTGCTTCTGCCATGGCAACAATCTGAGCGTCTTCCTTTTCATTAAATTTTTCTCCTTTTCTGGCTGCTTGACCTCTTCTTACGATAGACATAACTCCAGCAATTTGTTTAGGTCCCATAACAGCAATTTTTGCTGAGGGCCAAAGGAAAGTGAAACGGTTGTTATAAGCTCTACCGGACATCGCATAGGTTCCTGCTCCAATAGACGCTCCAACTATAACTGTAATATGTGGCACATTAGAATTAGAGACCGAATTAAGAAATTGGGCTCCTTTCTTAATTTGTCCTGCTCTTTCATAGTCCTTTCCAACTATAAAGCCGGTTACATTTTGTAAGAAAAGTATAGGGATATCTATTTGGTTACAAAGCTGAACAAAATGTGCTCCTTTTTGGGCCGAATCCGGATAGATAATGCCACCGTTATTTCCCAATATACCTATTTGATAACCATGAATTGAAGCGAATCCACAAACAATATTAGGTCCGAATAGGGGCTTAAATTCCTCAAACCTTGATCCGTCCGTAATTCGAGTAACAACTTCTCTAATATCAAAAGGTTTTTTTAAGTCCGGATCAACTAAACCCAATAAATCTTCCGGGTCATTGATTGGTTCTTCAGGTTTCAGTAAAGGCTTGTTTCCTCTTTTTCTCCAATTTAAATGGGAAATGACTTCTCTTCCTATTCTGATTGCATCCATTTCATCCTCAGCCAGATAGTCTGCCAGACCGGATGTTTCGGCATGCATCTGCGCACCTCCAAGTGTTTCGTCATCAGATTCTTCACCCGTCGCCATTTTTACCAACGGAGGGCCGCCGAGAAATACTTTTGACTGTTTCTTTATAAAAATATTGTAATCAGACATGCCGGGCTGATAAGCACCACCTGCAGTTGAAGACCCAAAGACTAAAGAAATTGTAGGTATTCTTAGCTTTGATAATTCTGTTATTTCGTAAAAAGTTCTCCCTGATTCAGCAAAGTGGCCTCCACCAGTTGGAGGAGGGGTACTACCCCGTCTGCCTTTGCCTCCCATCCTGAGATCCCCTCCTGCTGATTCAACAAATTGAACATACGGCAATCTATTATCTCTGGCTATTTCCATTGCCCGAGTCCATTTTTTACTGGAATAAGCATGCATAGCTCCAGCCAACACCGTTGGATCGTTGGCGAAAACCACGACTTCGGTACCGGCAACAATGCCAATTCCTGCGACGGCACCTCCTCCTACTGGGTAAGCGGAATCATAAGCAGCTAGGGCGCTTATTTCTAAAAATGGGGTATCGGGATCGAGGAAATTTGAAATTCTATCTCTGACTGCCATCTTGCCTCTGGCAGCGAGTCTTTCATGGTGGTGCATACCACCACCCAATTCCACATAATCTAACAACTCCTCTATTTTTTCTAACTTTTCCATCATAGCAGTCTTATTTTCTGCAAAAGTTTCAGTGGAGGTATCTAATTTACTTTTTATTTGCGGGGCTAAAAGCGGATTACTCATATCTATTAATATTTTTTTGTTAAAGGTTCTTCTTATAGAGAATATAATTTTCTATTAATCTAGTCACTAGATAAAGTGATTAATTAAAGATTACTAGACAGTTTAAAGAGAAACAAAATTGGTACAAGCAACAAGACTTCACTTTGGAGCTGTAATGAAAGAGCTCGACGAAGGCATAAAGGATGAAGAGCTTTGGCATCAAGCTGAACAATTAGCGGGTGGAGTTAAGTCTTTAATTCTTGTTAAATACCTACAATTAAGAGCGGAATCAATTGCCAAACTATAAACTTTTTGGTGAAATATTTTTATAAAGGGAAGTTAGTTATATGTCGTTACGAAAAATGGATGTGCTTGTAGTAGGAGCGGGGTTTTCAGGTCTTTACCTTCTCCATAAATTAAGATCTTCAGGATTTTCAGTCGCTGTAGTTGAAAAAGCAGATCAATTGGGCGGAACTTGGCATTGGAATAGGTATCCAGGTGCAAGATGTGATATTCCTTCTCTTCAATATTCCTATCAGTTTGATGAAGAGCTCCAACAAGACTGGAATTGGAGTGAGAAATATTCAGCTCAGCCTGAGATTCTTGAATACTTAAATCATGTAGCGGATAGGTTTGATTTAAGAAGGAACATTGAATTTAACACCGAAGTTATTTCTGCCACTTTTAATGAAGAAAGGTCTTTATGGGAAATCAAAACCTCGAAGGGAGATGTTGAAGCTAAATTTTGTGTCATGGCAACAGGCTGTCTTTCGGCGCCTAATACCCCTGATTTTGAAGGCTTAAATAGTTATAAAGGGCAGTTGCTGCACACTGGAAAGTGGCCTCAAACGCCTGTGGACTTTACGGATGAAACTGTGGCTATTATAGGAACGGGTTCCTCATCAATTCAATCAATTCCTGTTATAGCTGAACAGGCCAAACATTTATATGTCTTTCAAAGAACGGCTAACTACTCAATACCTTCTAATAACGGCCCAATGGACCCTGAAGAAGAATCACGTGTTAAATCGAGGTATCCCGAATTTAGGAAAGAAAACTGGGAGAATGGTTTTGGATTAGCTGGTTTGGAAGTGGAAGCACTAGCAACTGAAGCATCTGATGAAGAAAGACTTGAAAAGTTCAATCACCACTGGGAGAAGGAAGGCTTGGGCTTTCTGGGAGCTTATGCAGATTTGATGCTAGACAGGGAAGCAAATGAATTAGCCGCTTCTTTTGCTAGGAGTAAAGTAAAAGAAATAGTAAATGACCCTGAGGTGGCTGAACTACTCAGTCCAAAATTTACCATAGGTTGTAAAAGGTTATGTGTTGATACAGGCTACTTCGAAGCTTTCAATAAAGATAATGTCACTTTGGTAGATCTTAATACAAACCCCATAGACAAGATTACAGCTGGAGGCTTGATAGCAGGGCAAGAAGAGTATCCGGTGGACAGTTTAATTTTAGCTACTGGGTTTGACGCCATGACGGGGGCTATGACCAGAATAGATATTAAAGGACGTAAAGGAATTTCTCTTAAAGAACAATGGAAAGATGGAGCAAAGTCTTATTTGGGTTTAGGAATTTCCAATTTTCCTAATCTTTTTACGGTGACTGGACCTGGAAGTCCTTCAGTTTTATCTAATATGGTTCCTTCTTTGGAGCTGCATGTTGAGTGGATAAGTCAATGCATCGAGTGGATGCGAGACAACAACAAAAAAGTAATCGAATCCACCCAAGCCGTTGAAGACGAGTGGATGTTGTTTGTCAATGAAGTAGCCGACCAGACTGTTTATAAGTCTTGTAACTCTTGGTACAACGGATCAAACATAGATGAAAAGGCCAAAGAGTTCTTACCTTTTATAGGCGTCCCTCCTTATACAGAAAAGATTACTGAAGTCGCTGAACAGAATTACCAGGGTTTCGTTTTCGATAAAACTAACTGATTGAAATTTCTTAAAAATTTACAATTTCAATCTGTATAATCGCAAACCTCTTCTTTGGGCGCGTAACTCAATTGGTAGAGTGCCACCCTTACAAGGTGGAAGTTACAGGTTCAAGTCCTGTCGTGCCCACCACTCTAAACCCCTTTACAACCTTTATCATTTTTTAGTATCTTTAATTATTAACTATTTCTAGGAGAGAAATTTATGAAATATATATTAAGTTTTATATTAGTATTTTCTGTTGGTCTTTTTGCAGAAGATAGCGAATTCAAGCATGAACCAGAGGGTAATGCTGCTGAATACTATATAGGTCACTTCAACAAAGGCAAAGATTTGGATGACTTAATACGATGGTATGGAAAATTTGCAAATTGGGCAGAAGATAAGGGTGTTTATGATGATATGACTATTGGAATCCTAACTCCATATTTTTCAGCTGACCTTACATTATTGGATGTTATGTGGGTAAATAATTTTCCTACTCAGTCTGCACAATATAATGCCCTTAATGCTTGGATGACTCAAGGTGGCTCTGAGTTATTAAAAAGTTTACCAGTCACAAATAACAGACAGGTAAGTACTTTTCAGTGGGTTGTCTCAACTCCTGCTGAATCAGAAGAAGGCGATATGATGATGGCTGTATATGCAGATTGTAAGTTTGATGAAGGTTTCAATGGTAGGCAGGTTTACGATCTTTATAAAGATTTTGCAATATATGCTCAATCTCAAGGTGATACCGTAGGTAGAAAAATGATTTTTCCAATATCTGGTTATGACGGCGATGCTGACTTTGTAAGACTGCTTTACACATCATCTATAGACGGTATGGGAGTAAATCGTGAATTATTTTGGGACAAGCTTGACGGATCTGAAGCTAATCAAAATTTAAAAGGTTTTTCTTGCTCTAATTCTAGAGAGTATGTTGGCCTTTCGATGAGAGGTTAGCGACCGATCTTTTTAAAGGAGGCAATAGCCTCCTTTAATTTTTAATATGAAAGACCATTTCGTTAGGAGGTGAAACACCTCCACCTAAATGAAAAGAACCTCCTTAATCCTGTCCATTCTGCTGCTGTTTGCTGGTGGAGCTTATGCTAATACTCAAGAATTGGAGTATTCAAAACCCGAGGAAGCAGGTTTCTCTTCAGAACGTTTGCAGAGGATTTCACCTGTTATACAGAAATACATAGATGACGACCTTACGCCAGGAGTTTTAACTGCAATTATGCGGGATGGAAAAATAGTGTATTTTGAGACCCAAGGCTTTATGGATGTTAAAGCACAAAAACCGTTGCGAGAGGATACTATCTTTAGGATTGCCTCTATGACGAAGCCTATAGCTTCAATAGCACTTATGATGTTATGGGAAGAAGGTTATTTTCAATTGACCGATCCGGTTTCAAAATTTATTCCTGCTTTTTCCAAAACAAAAGTCAGCACAACCTCAGATGCAAGTGGTAAGACGGGGGACTTGGTTGAACCTAAAAGAGCAATCTCAATAAGAGACATGCTTACCCATACGGCAGGATTGGCAAATAGCTACGTTGGAAATAAGGAGGCTTACAGAAAGGCCATGTATGTGCCGAGACCAAGAAGTAATGCAGAACAGATAACTAGACTGGCTAAACTACCTCTCAATTACCATCCTGGAGAACAGTGGCAGTACTCTCATGCAACTAACGTTGTAGGCCATCTTGTTGAAGTCATTTCAGAAAAGTCACTAGACGTGTTTTTGAAAGAGAGATTGTTTGATCCATTGGACATGAAAGACACACATTTTTATTTAGAGGATACAAAAGGTGGAAGATTGGCTGCTCAGTACGCACCAGGGAAAGATAAAAAAATTGTTCTTCAAGACCCTGGTTCTGAGAGAAGTAGATGGATTACTTCTCCTAGAAATTTATTTAGCGGATCGGGTGGCTTGGTCTCAACAGCAAGAGATTATTTAAGATTTCAACAAATGATACTGAATGGGGGTGAACTGCACGGCGTAAGAATTTTGGCGCCCAATACTGTTTCTTTAATCTTAGAAAACCACACTGGTGACTTACCCATATGGTTATCTGGTCCTGGTACTGGATTTGGTCTAGGTTATGGGATTGTTATAGACAGAGGTGAATCTGCAAGCCCACTTTCTGAAGGTTCGGCTTATTGGGGCGGTGCATACTGTACAATCTCTTGGATAGATCCAAAGCATAATTTAGTTGGATTATTAATGACTCAAGTTAGGCCTTATACGCACATTAATATCAGAAGAGATTTTCAAGTACTAACTTATCAATCATTAATAGGAGACAATAAAAATAAATGAAAAATCCTTAGGAGGAGATCATGAAAATACTTAAATACTTATTTACATTTTTAATAACAATTACTGCATTCTCGGTTTTTTCTGCGCATCATGAGAAATCTTACAATTTTTCAGACTGTGAAGGGGCGGTAGGTAATTTGTATGTATCGGAGATTCTTGAATCGGGAACAGTGAAGGGGTTTAGAAAAGCCGTTAAGCTTCACCAGAAGTTTTATAACGACAGAGGGTTTGATGTTCAGGTAAAAGCAAATATTGAATATGAAAGAGACGGAAACGAGACTACTGAGGAACCTTCTCGATTAACTACAGTTGTCATATTTCCTAGTCTAGAAGTTCAAGGTCTTTGGCAAAATAGAGATTTTACTGAACAAGATCAAAAGGACTTTAACGCTTTTGTTGAAGTCTACAATACGAATACAAAAGTTGTTATACGAAAAACAAATTGTTATTTGAATTAATTAAAGAGGGGATATTATGAAAGTAGGTGTTGTTTTTCCACAGACAGAAATAGGCTCAGACCCAGCTATTATTAGCAGGTTCGCGACCACGGCTGAGTCACTCGGTTATGATCATATCCTGGCTTACGACCATATCTTAGGTGCCAATACCCAAAGTCGACCAGACTGGCAAGGACCTTACACCTCAGAGAGCATGTTTCATGAGCCATTGGTACTTTTTTCCTATCTCGCTGGTTTAACAAAGACCATTCAGTTCGTAACGGGTGTAATCATCCTGCCGCAACGTCAAACCGCTGTGGTGGCAAAACAAGCGGCTTGTGTTGATGTACTTTCGAATGGCAGATTACGGCTAGGCATCGGTACTGGTTGGAATGAAGTGGAGTACGATTGCCTTGACGAAAATTTTAACGATCGGGGCATTCGCTCAGAAGAACAGATCGACTTATTACGACAGTTGTGGAAAGAAGAAGCGATTACCTACGAAGGAAAATGGCACCACATTACTGATGCCGGTTTAAACCCTTTGCCCCCAAATAAAAACATTCCTATATGGCTTGGTGGCATGGCACCGCAAGTGATTGATCGGGTTGCTCGCATTGCTGACGGTTGGTTTCCTTTCGTCAATAAAGAACTGGGAAGCCAGATCCAGCAGATGATTGAACGCGCTAAAGCAGCTGAACGAGACCCATCAACTATTGGCATTGAATGCATGGTTCCTCTGGATACCACAGTCGATAAAGTTAAATCACTCCAAGATTTAGGGGTAACTCAGGTAGCTGTCGTTACCATGAATCAAAGTCTCGAAAGTCCTGAGAAGCACATTGATGCGATAAAACAAAGCCGGGAAAACCTTGCTGCTTATTTTTAGGGCG
The DNA here is from genome assembly GCA_001628005.1 of SAR86 cluster bacterium REDSEA-S09_B4. Lineage (GTDB taxonomy): Bacteria > Pseudomonadota > Gammaproteobacteria > Magnimaribacterales > Magnimaribacteraceae > AEGEAN-183. Next base: position 7,228 of record LUQU01000013.1, on the reverse strand, counting down.
ACTATCAGCCCTTATAATGTAGGTGAACTTACAATTTAGGTGTTATGACAATTGATCTGACTACAATATTAATATTGGTTGTTTTAGCTCTTGTGGGCTGGAATGTTTATCTTTCTACTAGAGGAAAAGAAGAAAACGAAGATGAATCCAGACTGAACGAGATAAAAACTTCGCTATCTTCACAGACATCATCACTTGAAGGGTTGATTAGAGATGTAGCATCTTTTCAAGACCCTTTAAGCAAGTTAAACAGATATTTATCGGGAGGTACTTTGGCAGGAAGTTTCGGCGAATGGTCTCTGGAGGCTATTATCACTGATATTTTTCCTCCGGATAAATTCGAAACCAATTGCGAGGTTATTTCAGGATCGGGTCAGAGAGTTGAATTTGCGATCAAATTACCGGAAGGGTTATTGCCTATTGACGCTAAATTTCCTTCTGCCTTATATGACAATTATATGGATGCCTCAAATCGAGGAGATAAAGATTCTGTCAATACGGCTTTAAACGCAATAAAACGCCACGTCATAAATGACGCCAAAGACATCAAAGAGAAATACACGCAAACAGGAATCACCATAGATTTAGGAGTTATGTTTATTCCGAGTGAGAGCTTGATGCAATTGATAGACTCAATAGAAGATCTTCGACAATCCGTTTTTCGAGACAGTCGGGTTTTGGTAATGGGACCAAACTCGCTAGCTGCTTATCTAATCAGTATTCATATGGGTTTTAGAAATTTAGCTTTAAATGAGAGAGCAGAAGAGATTTTAGTGGAGTTTGGAAATCTAAAGAAAGAATTTGAAAATTTTGAAAGCTCAACAGAAGATTTATCTAAAAAAGCAGAAGCCATGTTAAAAGCAGTTGATAAACATGAAACCCGTGAGAGACAAATGAATAGAGCATTAAAAAGGATGGAAGAAATTGGCGAAGACAATAAAGACAATGAATAATCACTTGAAGGCCTCAAATTACGATAGACCAAAATTGGAGACCCCAAACGGTGAATCCAGCTTGTTGTTGCATAGCTGTTGTGCGCCTTGCGCGGGAGAGGTCATGGAAGCAGTTGCAGCTTCGGACATTGATACCACTGTCTATTTCTATAACCCCAATATCCACCCTATAGAAGAATACGAACTCAGAAAGAAAGAGAACAAAAGGTATTGTGAAGTATTAAACTTCAAGTTTATTGATGCTGATTACGACAAAGATAATTGGTTTGATCGTATCAAAGGGCTTGAGGATGAACCTGAGAGGGGGCAAAGGTGTACCAAGTGCTTTGATATGAGATTTGAAAGATCTGCTCTATTTGCTCACGAAAACAACTTTTCTTTATTTGCCACTACTCTAGGAATTTCTAGATGGAAAGATTTAGATCAGGTAAACAATTCAGGATTAAGGGCAGCCAATAGATATGACCACTTAGCTTTCTGGGATTTTAATTGGAGAAAGCAAGGCGGTTCTTCCAGGATGATAGAAATTTCAAAAAGAGAGGAGTTTTACCAACAAGAATACTGTGGTTGTGTGTACAGCCTACGTGACACCAATAAATGGAGAAAAGAGAATAATCGACCTCGAATAAAAAGGGGAGAGAAGTTCTACAGTTAATTTCTGTAATCTAAAGGAGGGTCTCTATCTCCGAGTAAAGGAAAGTAATCAAAGTCTTTTCCAACTCTCCTTGAGAGTTCTTTTTCAGCTTCTTCGACAATGCTTGGATCCAAATAAATTTCTATGGCCGTATCTGAGAGGACTTGTGCAGCAAGTTTTTCTCCTTTCAATCCGATAGTGGTACCCCCAGAAGCCACTGCTTGCCAAGAGTGACCAGGAGTTCCAGGTACCCATGAAGCAATTCTTGCTCCTGCCGTTGGCACCAACCAACTAACATCGCCGACATCAGTCGAACCGTAACCATGAAAAGCCTGATACGGTAAAATCTTTTCTTGATCTCCTATACTGCCAGAAGGGTTAAGTAGGGTTTTATATATCTCTTCAGCAAATTCTTTTTCTTCTTTGTCGTAAACTATTCCACCCCGTTTAATGAGCTGCTTATACATAAGAGTTTGAAGAGTGTCATTCGGCATAAGGGAATAATTACCGTGTATAACCTCGTAACTTAAAGTAGTTTCAGTTCCTTCAGCAGCACCTTTAGCCGCCTTGACTGTTCTTTGGAATAATTCCTCAACCACTTTTTCTTTAGGGTGTCTCACGTAGTACCAGACTTCCGCTTCGTCTGGGATGACATTGGGAGCTAAGCCGCCTTTGGTAATCACGTAATGGATTCTTGATTCCTGTGGAATATGCTCTCTCATCATATTGACCATGAAATTCATGGACTCTACCCCGTCTAATGCTGACCTCCCTCTATGCGGAGCACTAGCGGCATGGGCGGAAAGTCCCTTAAAAGTAAATTTTGCAGATTTATTGGCATTGGAAGTTCTGGGACTTGTGTGATTTACACTTCCAGGATGCCAGTGTAGGACAACGTCAACATCATCAAAAAGTCCTTCTCTAACCATGTAAACTTTACCGGACCCGCCTTCTTCAGCGGGTGTCCCATAAAATCTTATAGTCCCTTTTTTATTATTTTTTGATAGCCATTCTTTTACTGTAACGGCAGACCAAGCAGCTCCCGCCCCAAACAAATGATGTCCGCAAGCATGACCGGCTGCATTATTTTTATATTTTTCTTTAAAAGGAGAAGCGCTCTGAGAAACGCCTGGAAGGGCATCAAATTCTCCCAAAATGGCTATCACTGGACTTCCTTCCCCATACTCGGCAATAAAACCAGTTGGCATGTAAGGTAGCGTTTCTACCTTAAACCCTTTAGTGCTTAGACTTTCTTGAAGCAGAGCAGAACTTTTGTGTTCTTGATAACCCACCTCAGCTAACTCCCAAATTTTTAAAGCCAGTTGTTGATATTCCTCTTGATGGGAGTTAATAAACTTATCAATAGACTCAGTGCCGAAAGAAAGTTGAGAACAAACTGTTACTAGAGATAACAGTATCCATTTAAGTTTTAATTTCATTTTTTCTATTTTTTTCCTTTAATCTACTTCGATTATACTTAGTTAAAAAATATGACAAAACAAATCATTGCCATTGGAGGAGGGGGGTTCGGAAGGGACCCTGGAAAAGGCATTATCGAAGACTATATTTTAAAGCAGTCCAAAAAAAGGAAGCCGAATATTTGTTTTATCCCGACAGCGACTGGTGACAACGAAGAATATAAAGAAAACTTCTATTCAACTTTCTCAAAACTTAATTGCAAGGCCACTCATATAGATTTTTTTAAAAGAACTCCAGACCTAGAAAGTCTTATTCAAGACCAGGACGTTATTTTTGTTGGAGGAGGTAATACCAAGAGTATGTTGGCAGTTTGGAAGGATTGGGGCCTGGATACTCTTTTAAAGTCAGCATACGAGAAAGGGGTTGTAATGAGTGGAGTGAGCGCCGGAGCCATCTGTTGGTTTGAACAAGGCATCACCGACTCCTGGGCAGATGATCTTCAGTTAATGGAATGTTTAGGGTTTATTGATGGGACATGTTGCCCTCATTACGATGAGGAAGTAGAGAGACGGCCTGCGGTGGCTAAATTTCTATCCGAACAACTCGTAAGTTCTTGTATTGCCATTGAGGGTGAATGCGCTTTGCATATAAGAGATGGAAAGGTATTTTCTTCAATTGCCTTTGGGAAAGGAAAAAAATCTTACTCAGTTAATCTAAAAAATAAGAAAGTTATTGAAACTCAGTTTGATTCTAAAGATATAAGCATAAAATAATTCTTTTTTAAGAAACTACAGTTTGTTTGTAAACTGCTGTTAGAATGCGCTCTTTGGACCGGTAGTTCAGCATGGTTAGAACGCCTGCCTGTCACGCAGGAGGTCGCGAGTTCAAATCTCGTCCGGTCCGCCATTTTTGACGCAATACACTGAAGTAACTAAACTAAAAAGCGATATGGATATAAATTGGTACTACACAGAAGGTGAATTAACCTTGAAGGTCGATGGAGACGAACATAGGTTTTCATTAGAAGATCTTATTGCTGGCTCTTCAGTCTTCAAAGAAAGGAGAAAAAAAGTTCAAACCGTTTTTCTTTTTAGTTTGCTGTTAATAGGCTCAATGCAATTTTTTGGGGGTGGCATGCCATCTGGGCAAAGTGCATATTTCTATATCGGTTACTTTGCTACCCCTTTAATGTTTGCTGGAATGCTTGCATTCCTTTCTTACCTTTACTTAAGGTACTCAAAGAAAAAAATTACCAAATTAGAATCTATAGTTAAAGACTATTTGGGCTCTTAGTAATAGGTTCTAGCGGAACCGCCATCAACTTGAATCGCAAGACCCGTCATATAGGAAGCTCTTTCAGAAGCTAGAAAAGCAACTAGAGCTGCAAGCTCATGAGGTTCTCCTATTCTTTTCATAGGAATATTTTGTGCTGAGAGCTCTTCAACTTCTTCAAGAGATTGGCCTGTTTGCTTGACCAGTTCTGAATAAATACTGGTTATTCGATTGGTGCGAGTGCTTCCAGGGCAAACGGAATTAACGGTAATACCATCTTTACCGACTTCATCAGATAAAGCTTTAGCCCAACCCAAAACACCTAATCTTATGCTATTGCTAAGGAACAAGTTATTTACAGGTGTTTTAACTGATACCGAAGATATATTGATGATTCGTCCCCATTTTTTTTCTTTCATACTTGGCAAAACAACTTGAGACATCCTTAAAGCAGACATCAAGGTTAAATTAATGGCCTTTTGCCAGTCTTCATCTGAATGGGATTCAAACGTTCCGGGAGGCGGACCGCCTGTGTTATTGACCAATATTTCAATTTCACCTAATTTATTTTTAACATCTTGCTGTAATTTTTTGATTTGTTCATGAATTGTTAAGTCAGCTTCAAAGACTTCAATCTCTACACCTGTCTCCTTTAAAATTTCTTCTTGAGCAGCGGTTAACTTTTCTTTACTTCTTGAACAGATAGCTACCCTAGAACCTTCTCTAGCTAATTCAAGTGCAGAGGCTTTACCTAAGCCTTCACTGGCAGCACAAACCAATGAAACCTTATTTTTGAGCTGTAAATCCATATTTTCCTTTTTTATTTCTAAGAGGTTATTATGTCGAAAATAAAAGGAGTTAGGGGTAAATATGTTCAAAAATAATCTATTCACATTTTTTCATTCGCTTGTTCTTTTATTTTCTTTAAATCTATCTGCCTCTTACGAAGCTAAACAAGCAGGAATGTCTCAAGAAAGGTTGGATAAAATTGCTCCCACATTATCAAAATATATTGCACAAAAAGAAATTCCTGGCCTTATTACTGCGGTTTTAAGAAAAGGAAGAATCGTTCATTTTGAGACTCAAGGGTACGCTGATGTGGAGAATAAAATTCCTCTTCAGGAGGATTCTCTATTTCGTATTTACTCCATGACTAAACCAGTCACAGGTGTGGCACTCATGATACTTTTAGAGGAAGGCAAAATACACCTAGACGATCCGGTACAAAAATTTATTCCAGAATTTAAAAAGACTAAGGTTTTTAAAGGTATGGATGATAGCGGGATGCTGACTGAGTCATTGGCAAGACCAATTACTATAAGAGATTTAGCAACGCATACTTCAGGACTTAGTTACGCTATAAACAGACCTAATCCAGTAAGCAATCTCTATAGAGAAAAAAGAATCTTCCCTTATTATTATCCTTCTCAAGAAGGAGATTTAGAAGGAGCCAAGTCTTATCAAGACATCTGTAGTTTTGCAGAGTCAGTAGCTTCTTTACCATTAAGACACCAGCCTGGGCTTCAATGGACCTACAGTATAGGGATGGATATATTAGGGTGTGTAATAGAGAGAGCTTCTGGTCAGACATTTGATGTTTTTCTAAAAGAAAGATTATTTGAACCTTTAAAAATGAAAGACACTGCTTTTTACATTCCAGAAGATAAGAAAAGCCGACACACAAATTTATATATAAATGCTCCTTTAGTGAAGATGATGGTTCCTGAGATGGCCAGTATGATAAAAGGTGATCAATTAATGGCATTATTAGTTGATAGAAGGGTGTGCCCCTACCTTAAGAAACCAACTGTTTTCGATGGCGGTTCTGGTTTGATTTCTTCAACCGCAGATTATTTAAAATTTGCACAAATGCTATTAAATAATGGCAAGGTGGGACAAGTTAGAATTTTGAGCCGAAAGAGTGTTGAATTGCTTTCCTCTGATCTTCTTAGCCAAGATACCAAAAACTCGAGTGGCTCAGGTAGATGGAAAGGAAGAGGATTTGGAATAACTGTAGGGGTTACCAACGATCCTGGGTTATCAGGGGAATATGGGTCTTCAGGAAAGTATTACTGGGGAGGGGCAGCAGCAACCGTTTTTTGGATAGATCCCAAAGAAGAATTAGCAGCTGTTGCGATGACTCAGTTGTTAGGGAGTCGTTTACCTTTAAGAGAAGACTTTGAAGCATTAGTGTATGCAGCTATAGATGATTAAAAAAATTCCCATTTACTTTCTTACCTTATTTTTTTCTATTTACATAGAAAGCAGCAATAACCTTCCCATAATTGATTATGGTTCTATATCGCATCCTGAAATTGGGACAGGAGGCATGGTGGTTAGTCAAAGAAAAATAGCGAGCGAAGTCGGAGCTGAGATTCTTAGGCAAGGAGGCAATGCCGTTGATGCTGCCGTTGCGACTGGACTAGCTTTGGCTGTAGTTCTGCCCAGAGCAGGTAATCTAGGTGGCGGTGGTTTTATGCTTTTTTATTCTAAGGAACTTAAAAAAACTATAGCCATTGATTACAGAGAGATGGCGCCTCTTCAGGCTTCAAGAGACATGTTTCTCGATAAAAATGGAAATTACGACAGAAGAAAAGCTCAATTTTCTTTGCTGTCTGCGGGAGTGCCAGGAACCGTGGCAGGCTTGTATTACGCCCTCAACAAATACGGGACTTTGTCTTGGGGTGAGGTACTGGATCCAGCTATTAAATTGGCAGAAGATGGATTTGTGGTTCCTCATGATTTATCTTCCGTACTCAGTAATTATAAAAAACGTCTAACTGCAAATGAAGCAACTGCTAAAGCTTATTACAAAGCAAATAAAGAAACTTACAATGCGGGAGAGGTAATAAAACTACCTGATCTGGCATGGAGCTTAAAAGAGCTTAAGAAAGTTGGACCGGATGCTTTCTACAAAGGAAAAATTGCAGAAAAGATAGTCGCTGAAATG